>JAQGLF010000251.1 GCA_028293025.1 Alphaproteobacteria bacterium | reverse complement strand
CGCAGGCGATGAAGATGCTGAAGGCCCGGCTCTACGAGGCGGAGCTGCAGAAAAGGGAGGCGGCGGCCGATGCGGTCAACGCCACCAAGAGCGACATCGGCTGGGGCCACCAGATCCGCTCCTACGTCCTCCAGCCCTATCAGCTGGTGAAGGACCTGCGCACGGGCGTGACCTCGACCGCGCCCTCGGACGTGCTCGACGGGGCGCTCGACCCGTTCATGGCCGCCGCTCTCTCCCAGCGCGTCACCGGCGAGAAAGTCGACGTCGAAGATGTGGACTAGGGCGAGTCTCCTCGCGCTCGCACTCCTCGCCGGCTGCGGAAAGCCGCAGGCGAAGGACCCGTTTCCGCTTCCCGACCGGCCGGTCGCCCCGATCGTCTCGCCGCGTTACTCGAACGAGGACGAGCGCGACAAATTGAACGAGGCGTCGACGGTGATGAAGCTCGGCGACGTCGAGCCGGGCATGACCGTCGCCGACATCGGCGCCGGCGAAGGCTATTATACGGTCCGCCTCGCGCCGCTGGTCGGCAAGAAGGGGCGCGTGCTGGCCGAGGACATCGTGCCGCAGACCCGCGACAATCTCGCCCGCCGCGTCCAGCGCGACAATCTCGACAATGTCGCGGTGAAGCTCGGTATGCCCAGCGATCCGCAGCTGCCCGACGGATCCTTCGACCGCATCTTCATGATCCACATGTATCACGAGATCGAGCGGCCTTCCGAGTTCCTGTGGAACATACGGCCCGACCTGAAGCCCGGCGGGCGGATCGTCGTCGTCGACGCCGACCGTCCGACCGCCCGCCACGGCACGCCGCCCCGGCTGCTCGTCTGCGAGTTCGGCGCGATCGGCTTCGAGCTGACCCGCTTCGAGCGGCTCGCCGACACCCAATCCTATTTCGCCCAGTTCGAACCCCGCGGCCCGCGCCCGGCCCCGGAGCAGATCAAGGTCTGTTCGGCGTAGATTTATCCTCCCCGCTCCGCGGGGAGGGGGACCGGCCGCAGGCTGGTGGAGGGGGTTTCGTGCCATGCGCTGAGCCCCCTCCACCGCACGACGTGCGGTCCCCCTCCCCGTGCCGGGGAGGAGTTGAACCCCGCTTCCAAACCACCGCCGCACCCGTCATAGAAACACCATGCAGCCCTATCAGCAGCTCCTCCGCCGCATCCTCGACGAGGGGGTGAAGCAGCCGGACCGGACCGGTACCGGCACCCTTTCCGTCTTCGGCCACCAGATGCGATTCGACCTCGCCGAGGGCTTCCCCCTGCTCACCACCAAGAAGCTCCATCTGCGCTCGATCGTGGTCGAACTGCTCTGGTTCCTGCGCGGCGACACCAACATCGCCTGGCTGAAGGAGAACAAGGTCGGCATCTGGGACGAATGGGCCGACGAGAAGGGCGATCTCGGCCCGGTCTACGGCAAGCAATGGCGCGACTGGGAGGGGCCGGACGGGCGGCATGTCGACCAGATCGCCAATTTGATCGATCTCATTAATCGCGACCCGGCCTCGCGCCGCCAGATCGTCTCCGCGTGGAATCCCGCGGAGCTCGACCGGATGGCGCTCGCCCCCTGCCACTGCCTGTTCCAGACCCAGGTCGCGGCCGGGCGGCTCAACCTCCAGCTCTACCAGAGGAGCGCCGACGTCTTCCTCGGCGTGCCGTTCAACATCGCCAGCTACGCCCTCCTCACCCATATGCTGGCCCAGCAGGCGGGGCTGGAGCCGGGCGTGTTCGTCTGGACCGGCGGCGACTGCCACCTTTATTCCAACCATCTCGACCAGGCCCGCCTCCAGCTCAGCCGCGAGCCGCGGCCGCTGCCGAGATTGACCCTTCGCCGCCGGCCGCCGGCGATCGACCGATACGAATATGAGGATTTCGAGATCGCCGGCTACGATCCGCACCCGCATATCGCGGCGCCGGTGGCGGTTTGAGCAAGCCGCGCATCGTCCTGGTCGTTGCCCGCGCCGACAATGGCGTCATCGGCCGCGACGGCAAGCTGCCTTGGCACCTCCCCGCCGACCTCAAGCGGGTCAAGCGCCTGACGCTGGGCAAGCCGATGATCATGGGGAGAAGGACGTTCGAGAGCCTTCCGGGCCTGCTCCCCGGCCGCCGCCACATCGTCCTGACCCGGGACCCGAATTGGTATGCGGAGGGTGCAGAGGTGGCACAGACGATCGAGGAAGCACTCAGCCTCGCCGAAACGGATGAAATATCGGTCATCGGCGGCGTCGACGTCTTCCGGCTGTTCCTTCCCCTCGCGGACGTCGTGGAGCTGACCGAAGTCCATGGCGAGGTCGGGGGAGACACCGTTATGCCGCCCTTCCCCCCCGACCAATGGCGGGAAAGCTGGCGCGAGGATCACCCCGCGGAGGACGGCCGCTTCGCCTACTCCTTCGTGACCCTGACGCGCCGGGGCTGAGCCCGCGTTGCCCGCCGGCCCCCGTCTGCTATGACCGCCGCCATGGAGCGGCTGGACGGCGGCTCGGCGGTTCCGGCGGCGTTGCGCGGCGGCGTCGTCGCGCTCGGCAATTTCGACGGAGTCCATAAGGGGCATCAGGCGGTGATCGGCCGGGCAGTCGAGCGCGCCCGCGCCGAGGGCCGGCCGGCGCTCGTCGCCACCTTCGATCCGCACCCGATGCGCTTCTTCCGGCCGGATTCGCCCTGGTTCCGGCTGACGACGATGGACCAGCGGGCGCGGCTGCTCGAGGCCGCGGGCGTCGACGCGATGTTCGTCTTCCGCTTCGACCGGGACTTCGCCGCGCTCACCCCCGAGCAGTTCGTGACCGACTGGCTGGTCGAACGGATCGGGGCCGCGGGCATCGTCACCGGGGAGGATTTCACCTTCGGCCGCAACCGCGGCGGCGACGTCGCGTTGCTGGCGGCTTTCGGGGAGCGGCTCGGCTTCTCGACCGACGTGGTGCCGCCGGTGCGGGACGAAAGCGGGATCGTCTCGTCGAGCCGCATCCGCGAGGCATTGCGGGCCGGCGATTGCGGGACGGCGGCGCGGCTGCTGACCCGGCCCTTCGCGATCGAGGGCGTGGTCGAGCATGGCGACAAGAGAGGGCGGGCGATCGGCTATCCGACCGCCAATCTCGGCCTCGACCGTTATTTGCGGCCGCGTTTCGGCATCTATGCCGTGCGCGGCACCCTGGAGGACGGCCGCATGCTGGACGGCGCCGCCAATCTCGGCATCCGGCCCAGCTTCGCGCCGCCGAAGGAGCTGCTCGAACCCTTTTTCTTCGACTTCTCGGGCGACCTCTACGGCCGGAAGATCGAAGTGGCTTTGATCTCCTTCCTGCGGCCCGAAGCGAAGTTCGACACGATCGAGGCGCTGCAGGCGCAGATGGCGCGCGACTGCGACGAGGCGCGGCGCCAGCTGGGGTCGACCGCGACGGGTGGACAGACCTGAGCCGCCGCCGTTACACGCCTGAAATGTCCGTGGAAAATGACGAGGAAGCGGCCGCTGCTCAGCGCCGGCGAGGCAGATGGTGGCGGCCGGCGCTGATCGCCATCGCATTGGTCGCCGTCCCGCTGACCCTGATCAACGCCTCCTGGCTCGCGCCGCGCCCGCCCGGGCGGCTGATCGTCGTCGCCAATCGCGGTATCGCCATTCCGTTCGACCATCAGGGGATCGACGACCGGGCCTGCACGGCCAGGCGGATCAAGCCGCCCGGCGACAACGACTATATCGAGAACACGCTTCCCTCGATCTACAAAGCGGGGCGCTTCGGCGCCGACGCGGTGGAGGTGCAGGTCCACCCGACACGCGACGGCCGGATGGTGGTCTTCCACGACTGGACGCTCGACTGCCGGACCGACGGCCACGGGCCGGTGCGGGAACACTCGCTCGCCGAGCTCAAGAAGCTCGACGTCGGCTACGGCTATACCGCGGACGGCGGCAAGACCTTTCCCCTGCGCGGCCGCGGCATCGGCGGCATGCCGACCGTCGAGGAGCTACTGCGCGAGGTGCCGACGATGCGGATCGTCTTCGCCTTCAAGAGCAGGGACCCCGCCGATGCGGACGCCCTCGCCGCCGCCTTTCGCCGCGCCGGCGTCGCCATCGACGACAAATACGGTTTCTTCGGCGATCCCCGCCTGCTCGCCCGCATGAAGCTGCTGGCGCCCGGCGGCTGGACTTTTTCGGCCGATACAGCCAGCGCCTGCCTCGGGGATTATCTGAAGCTCGGCTGGTCCGGCTATGTGCCGCCGAGCTGCCGCAACACGACGATCGTCGTGCCGCTCAACTATCGCTGGATGCTGTGGGGCTGGCCCTATCGCTTCTTCGCCCGGATGGCGAAGGCGAAGACGAGGATATTGATCTACGGCGACTACCGGAACGGCGGCGTCGTGCCGCTGGAGCGGCCGGAGCAATATGAGCAGGTGCCGGCGGACTTCCACGGCTGGCTCTGGGTCGACGATTTCTACAATATGGGCCCGGCCCTGCGGCGCTGACGCATTTGCGAGGCAGGTGGAACGGCTCTGGACGCCTGCCCCGCTGGACGCCCGCCGCCCCTCCCGCTAAGCCCCGCCGCAATGTCCGACAGACGTGATTACCGCGACACGGTCTTCCTGCCGAAGACCGAGTTCCCGATGAAGGCAGGCCTCGCCCAGAAGGAGCCGGCCATCCTCGCCCGCTGGGCGGCGATGGGGCTCTACCAGCGCCTGCGCGAGGCGCGCGAGGGGCGCCAGCGCTTCATCCTCCACGACGGCCCGCCTTACGCCAATGGCGACATCCACATGGGCCATGCGATGAACAAGATCCTCAAGGACATCGTCGTCCGCTCCCAGTCGCTGCTCGGCAAGGATGCGCCCTACGTGCCCGGCTGGGACTGCCACGGCCTTCCGATCGAGTGGAAGATCGAGGAGGAATATCGCAAGAAGAAGCTGGACAAGGACGAGGTGCCGCCGCGCGAGTTCCGCGCCCAGTGCCGCGCCTATGCCGAGAAATGGGTGGCGATCCAGTCCGAGCAGTTCCAGCGGCTCGGCGTGATGGGCGAATGGGACGACCCCTATCTCACCATGAAATTCGAGGCCGAGGCCAAGATCGTCGAGGAGCTGCTGAAATTCGCCGAGAGCGGCCAGCTCTATCGCGGCGCCAAGCCGGTCATGTGGTCGCCGGTCGAGAAGACCGCGCTGGCCGAGGCCGAGGTCGAATATGAGGAGATCGTCTCCACCCAGATCGATGTGGCATTCGAGATCGTCGAGAGCCCGATCAAGGAACTGGTCGGCGCTCACGCGGTGGTATGGACGACAACGCCCTGGACGATCCCGGTCAACCAGGCGATCGCATATGGGCCGGACGTTAAATACGCGCTCTGCGTGGCTATGATCTGCCGCGAGGGCGCGGAAGAGCAGTCGTCCGACGGAACCAGCTTCCTCGGAAATGGGATGTTTCTGGTCGCCACCGCACTGCTCGAGGATTTCGAGCGGCGCCTCAACGCCGAGTGGAAGCGCCAGCCGGACAGCGACGGCTATCGGGTTCACGTTTGGCCCTGGTCAAAAGAACTGGGCGAACTGAGCGGCGCGCAGCTCGCGGGCACCGTCGCCCGCCATCCAATGCACCACCTCGCCGGCTTCTTCGCCAAGCCCCGCCCCTTCCTGCCCGGCGATTTCGTCACGACCGATGCCGGCACGGGACTCGTCCACATGTCGCCGGACCATGGCGAGGACGATTTCCTGCTGTGCAAGGCGCATGGGATCGATCCTGTCTTCGCGGTCGACGGCGGCGGCTTCTACCGGCCCGACTGGGAATGGCTGGGCGGCCAGGGCAGCGTCATCAACAACAAGTTCAACGCGCCGGACGGGCCGATCTGCTCCGACCTGCGCGCGGCGGGCGGCCTGCTCGCCGCCTCGGCCGATTTCAGCCATTCCTACCCGCACAGCTGGCGGTCCAAGGCGAAGATCATCTTCCGCTGCACGCCCCAATGGTTCATCCCAATGGGCAGCCCCTCTCCCCTTGCGGGAGAAGGACAGGCGGCGCGAAGCGACGCCAGGGAGAGGGCGGAGTCCGACTCGGCAATCCCTCTCCCCAACCCCTCTCCCGCAAGGGGAGAGGGGCTAAGGCAGACCGCGCTCGCCGCCATCGCGGACACGCGCTGGGTGCCGGAGAAATCGCGCAACCGCATCCAGGCGATGGTCGAGGGCCGACCCGACTGGGTGATCAGCCGCCAGCGCGCCTGGGGCGTGCCGATCGCGCTCTATGTCGACCGCAAGACGGGCGATTACCTCCGCGATCCGGCGGTCAACAGCCGCATCATCCACGCCTTCCACGAAGGCGGCGCCGACGCCTGGTTCGGCGCCGACCACCAGGCCCTGCTCGGCAACGGCTACCGGCTCGAGGATTACGAGGCGGTCACCGACATCCTCGACGTCTGGTTCGACAGCGGCGCGACCCACAGCTACGTGGTCGAGGCGCGCTACGGCCAGGACGTGCGCGCCGACCTCTATGTCGAAGGCTCCGACCAGCATCGCGGCTGGTTCCAATCCTCCCTGCTCGAAAGCTGCGGCACGCGGGGCCGGGCGCCGTTCGAGGCGGTGCTGACCCACGGCTTCGCGCTCGACCAGAACGGCCGCAAGATGTCGAAATCGATCGGCAACACCGTCGATCCGCTGAAGGTGCTGCAGGAATCGGGCGCCGACATCCTCCGCCTATGGGTCGCCTCGACCGATTATTTCGAGGACGTGCGGATCGGCAAGGAAGTGCTCGCCACCACCACCGACGCCTATCGCAAGCTCAGGAACACCTTCCGCTATCTGCTCGGCGCGCTGCACGATTTCAGCGAGGTGGAGCGGGTGGCGCCGGCGGACATGCCGGAGCTGGAGCGCTGGGTGCTGCACCGGCTAGCCGAGCTCGACGACGAGCTTCGCGAGGCGGTGGACGGCTTCGACTTCAACCGGGCGACGCGGGCGATCACCGCCTTCGCCAATGACGACCTCTCGGCCTTCTTCTTCGATATCCGCAAGGACAGCCTCTATTGCGACGCGCCGTCGGCGCCGAAGCGCCGGGCCTGCCGGACCGTGCTCGACATCGTCTTCCACGCTCTGGTGCGGTGGATGGCGCCGATTCTCTGCTTCACCACCGAGGAAGTGTGGGAGACGCGCTTTCCGGACAAGGGCTCAGTGCATCTGCTCGAATGGCCGGAGATCGACGCCGCCTGGCGCGACGAAGCGCTCGCCGCGCGCTGGGGCCTGGTCCGCGCGTCGCGCGAGCAGGTGACCGAGAGCATCGAGCCGCTGCGCCGCGAGAAGGTGATCGGCTCCAGCAACGAGGCCAGGATCCTGTCCCCGGCGGTCGAGATGGACCTGACCGGGCTCGAGCCGCTCGAGCTGAGGGAAATCTACATCGTCTCGGAAGTGGTTCCGGGCGACGGCGATTCGATCGAGGTGGCGCGCACCGATTTTCTGAAATGCGGCCGCTGCTGGCGGCATGTGCCCGAAGTCCCGGAGGAAGGCGGCCTGTGCGGCCGCTGCGAGGAGGTCGTGAATGGTTGAAGCATCACCGGCGGCGGCAAGGCCGGCTGAGTCCGACCTGCTCCGGGCGAACCGGGTCCTCGGACTCGGCATCGCCTTCGCCTTGCTCCTCCTCGACCAGGCGGTGAAATGGATCGTCACCAACATCCTGCAGCTGCCGGAGCGGCTGACGGTTGAATGGCTGCCTTTCTTCCAGCTCAACTGGGTGCCGAACCGCGGCGTCTCGATGGGCTTCCTCACCGCCGGCAGCGCAACCCAGCGCTGGCTGCTGGTCGGCCTCACCGCCGCGATTTCGGTCTTCGTCTTCGCCTGGCTGTGGCGCGAGCGGCGCCGCGACGACGTCATCGCGCTCGGCCTCGTCCTCGGCGGCGCGCTCGGCAATATCCTCGATCGGGTGCGTCTCGGCTACGTCGTCGACTATGCCGATTTGCATTTCGGCGCATGGCGCCCCTTTTTGGTCTTCAATCTGGGCGACGCTGCCATTACCATTGGCGTGTTGCTGCTGCTGGTCCGGGCGCTTCTGACGCGCGAACGGAAGCCTCCTCGGGAGAATGTCTGACATGCGTATCGTAAAACTGGGTCTGGCCGCGTCCGCCGCCACCCTCCTCCTTGCCGGCTGCGCCAATCACGGCATTTCCGGCCGGGGCCGCCCCGACGAGTTCGCGGTGGTCCGCAACCAGCCGCTGGTGATCCCGCCCGATTACGCGCTGGCGCCGCCCCGCGCCGGCGAGCCGACGCCGCAGGCGGCCGATCCGCGCCAGGAAGCGCTCCAGGCCCTGTTCGGCGGCCCCGCCCCGCGCAGCCCGGGCGAGACGAGCATGTTGAACGCAGCCGGCAACGAGCATGTCGCCGAAGGCGCCCGCTCGGTCGCAGGCGATCCCAACACCAATGTCATCGACAAGGGCGCGACCACCCAGGCCATCATCAACGCCCCGGCCTCCACGGGCACCGCCGCGACCGTCACGACGCCGCAGTAAGCCTGGTCAGAAGCGGAAGCCGAGCGAGGCCACCAAGGTCGCGTCCTGGCGGTGGCGCGACGGGAGATTGGTGTCGACATAGCGCAGGCCCGCTTCGACCGGCCCCAGCGCATAGCGGCCGCCGAGCGACCAGTTCCAGTAGCTGCCGAGCGCGCCCGATTCCTGCCGGCCCGCCTCGGCGGTGAGGGTGAGCGGCGTCGCCGGAATCCCCGCCTCGATCTGGCCGAACAGATAGAGCATGTCGTCGCCGCCGATCGCGCGCTGGCTCCAGGCATATTTCGCCCCGAGCGTCCCCTCCACCGGCCCCAGAATGTGGGAGATCGAGGCATAAGGCTCGAAATAGCCCGCCTGGCCGTGGGCGTCGGGGAACCAATAATAGAGCAGGCCGGCGTCCAGCGTCGTGCCGGGGGCGATGTCGGTGCCGTAGCCGGCATAGAGATCGGCTTCGGCGCCGCCATGGCCGGCGAAATGCTTCAGGCTGGTGCCGCGCGCGCCGACATAGAGGCCGTCGGGTAGCGAGACGGTGAGCTGCGCCTGCACCGCGGGATCCTCGTCCGACCGCGAAATGCCGCGGAAGCGATAATCGGACAGCAAGGTGACGCCGCCGCTGACGCTGGGGCCCTGATGGGCCTCGACCGGCGGCACATCCTCCTGCTGCGCGAGAGCCGGCGCGGCGCAGGCCAGCAGGGACAGGACAAAGGCGCGGGCGATCATCGCCTTCCCCTGCCGGAGCCGCGCGCGGCCCGCAAGCAGGCGCATTAGCGCTTCCTTAGCGCCCATCCTCTATCCGGATTATCCGATGAGGCAGGAGCAGGAATCCTACGTCGCGCCCGGGCTCGCCGACGCCGGCGGGCAGGTCGCGCAGCTGCGGCAGGTGCTCGCCTTGGTCGAGGAGCTGGCTGGCGGCGGCGCGGCGTCGCCGGGCGGAGCGGCGCTCGACCAGGCGGCGCGGATCAGCGATTCCTACGCTCGTGCGCTGCCCATCGACCAGCGCCGCTTCGACCTTCACGCCGCCGACACCGCCCGCTGGGCCGCCGCGGGCGTCGGGGCGTTGCTCGAGCTTGAGGAAAAGGGGCGCCCCTGCCGCGCCGCGGCCCGCACTTTGGCGGAAAAGCTTTCGCGCGCTCTCGCCGAGCTGGAACGGATCGTCCGGGCCTAGCAAGCGCTCCGGGAACTAGATTTGACCCGGAGGCGGTCCCGGCCATTCCTTGACGTGGATGTCGCGCTGCGGGTTCGGGATCGTGATCCCGTTTTCCTTGAACGCGGTCCACAGCCGGTTGAGGATTTCGGAGCGGACGCTGCCCACGCCGGCCTCCGGATCGCTGATCCACACCAATATCTCGTGATCGATCGAGCTCTCGCCCAAGGCGGTGAGCCAGACCGTCGGCGGCGGTGCCTGGAGCACTCGCTTCGCCCCCTTCGCCGCCTCGATCATCAGCTTCTGCGCCGTCGGCAGGTCGCAATCATAGGCAATGCCGACCGGGATGTGGATGCGTACGTCGCGGCTCGAATAGGACCAGTTCTCGACCTCCTGGGTCATCAGATTCTCGTTCGGAATCAGATGCTCCTTGCCGTCGCGGGTGACGATCGAGACGGCGCGGACGCCGATCTTGCTGACATGGC
>JAQGLF010000086.1 GCA_028293025.1 Alphaproteobacteria bacterium | reverse complement strand
CTCTCGATTTTCAGCGGTGGCGAACCATCGGCACGTTTTTGCCGCGCGATGCGCCGGCCTGCCGCCCACGTGCCGCCTTCCAGCACGCAGGCGAGCGGCAGCCGCGAGGCATCGAGTTCCAGCCGCGCGCGCACGCGCTCGGCCATGTCGTCGAGCAGGGCGACTGTAAGCGCGCGCCATTCCACAATGAAGAGCGAATCGACGGTGTGCGTTTCTGCAAGGGCTGAGGGGTTGGCCGGCACGAGCGCGTCGAGATCGATGAAGAGCCCGCCATTGCGATATTCCGGCAAGCCGGTCAGCGCATCGATCTCGATGACCTCTATGCCTGCAGCTTGCAGCGGTTCGATCAGCGAATAAGCGAGCCATTGCGACAATTTGTGGAGCGGCACCAGGCCGTCGCCGGCATCGTCCCGCTTGATCGCCGGATGCCGCCAGCAATCGCCGAGCGCGACGCCGCCCACCACCAGCCGGTCCGCCCAGATCGGCCCGAGCGCCTCGAGCAGCAGTTCGAGGATCGCCGCCGCCTCCAGCCTGCCGCCCTCCGCTCGCGCCGCCAGCGCGTCGTAGAGCCCGCCCGGCCGCGGCGCGTCGGCGATCGCGAACAGGTCCGGCCGCGCCATCGCCTGGGCGCCGAGGCGGCGGAGCAGGGCCGCCCGCCCTTCAAGCCCGACGAGCGGGTTGGAATCGTCCGCCTGGAAGCCGCGGGCGAGCGTATCGGCGCCGATTCCTGCGAGCACGCCCGCATCGGCCCGCAGCGGCCCCGACGGATCGGCCGAGAAGGCGCCCGCCTCGAACAGTCGCTGGCTCGCCACCGCCAGCCCCTCCGACCGCGCCAGAACGTTGCCGCTCGCCGGATCGCGCCAGCGCCAATCCGGCCCCGCCCCCGCATCGAGCAGGACGGAGAGGATGACGAGATCGAACCCCGCCCGCGCTCGTTCCGCCGGATTGTCCCAAGGCAGCTTCGGTTCGCCGGCGACGAAATGCCGCCAGCGCGCGTGGAAGGGAATATCGAGGTCGGGATAAGCCTCGCGAGTCACCGCCACCGTCAGCGCCGCCGCCTCGTGGAGCCGACCGAGATCGACCGACCAGCCCTCGACGCCGCCGGCCAGCGCGAGCTCGAGCATCTCATGCGCCCGCTCCCGCACGGCGGCGGCGGTGAGGAGGGCATGGAGGGGTTCGTCCACTAATATCCTCCCCGGAACGGGGAGGGGGACCAGCCGTAGGCTGCTGGAGGGGGCCCGGTATCCGGCACCACATAGAATGAGGGGGTTTGTACCCGGCGCCGGGCCCCCTCCACCATGCTTCGCATGATCCCCCTCCCCGTTCCGGGGAGGATAAAGTCTCCCCCCACGCCTAGAACTTCCCGAGATCCCGACCGACCACGCCGCGCAGGGCGTCCGCGCTGGGCGGGCCCTCCGGCGTGTAATAGCCCGCCGCTTTCTTCGCTTCCATCTCGACGCTGGCATCCGGAGGCACCAGCCCCTCGGGGATCGGCACCCGCTCGCCGATCTCCACCCCGCCGGCGGCGAGCGCGTCGTATTTCATGTTGGACATCGAGACGAAGCGGTCGATGCGGCGGATGCCGAGCCAGTGGATCACGTCCGGCATCAATTGCTGGAAGCGCGCGTCTTGGACGCCGGCGACGCATTCGGTGCGCTCGAAATAGGTCGCCGCCTGGTCGCCGCCGGGCTGGCGCTTGCGGGCGTTGTAGACCAGGAACTTGGTCACCTCGCCGAGCGCGCGGCCTTCCTTTCGATTGTAGACGATGAGGCCGACGCCGCCCGCCTGCGCCTGGCGCGTCGCCTCCTCGATGCCGTGAGTCAGATAGGGGCGGCAGGTGCAGATGTCGGAGCCGAACACGTCAGAGCCGTTGCATTCGTCATGGACCCGGCAGGTGAGCACCTTCGACGAATCGCCGAGGAAGGCCGGATCGCCGAAGATGTAGAGGGTCATGCCCCCGATCGGCGGCAGGAACACGGACAGGTCCGGGCGGGTGACGAGATCGGAATACATGCCGCCGGTCTGCTCGAACAGGCAGCGCCGCAGCGCCCCTTCGCCGACGCCGAAGCGCTCGGCGACGCCCGGCAGCCACCAGACCGGATCGATGGCGATCTTGGTGACCGAGACGTCGCCCGCCTCGTGGACGATGTCGCCGTCCACCGCCAGCCGGCCGGCGGCGATCGCCCCCTGGATCTCGTGCAGGGTCAGCCGCGCCCTGGTGATCGCGATCGTCGGCCTGATGTCGATCCCTTCGGCGATCAGTTCGCCGAAATCCTGCGCCACCCGGTGCCCCCAGGGATCGAGCGAGACGATCTTGCCGGCCTCGCCCCATTGCGAATGCGGGCCGATCTCGCAGACCGGCGACGTGTCGTGAAAATCGGGCCGCGCCTGCGGGTCCATCGCGCCCGAGGAGATGGCGAGCGCGCGATAGATGGAATAGGAACCGCCATGGGCGCCGACCGCGTTGCGCGCGACCCCGGAGCTGACCGTCGCGACCACCGGCCCCCGCTCCGCGACCGTCGCCGCGCCCCAGTTCAGCGGGAAGCGCGCCGGCCCCCGCGAGCCGGGATGCGAGGTCAGCCTGATATGGCTGCTCCTGACGTCCGGACCGTTCATCTCCAACCCCTCCCACTGTCCGCCGGTCTGCGCCGGCGGCAGGGCGAAGCTACGACGGCGGGGGTGCGTTGGCTAGGGCCCGAGAAGGGCGGCCCCCCCGATCGCCGCCGCCCCCGGGAGCGCGGCGCGGCCGCTGCCGAACCCAATCCAGTTTAGTGCGGCGCCCGGCCCATTCGTTACGATGCCGCAATGCCCCGCTTCTACTTTCACCTCTTCAACGACGTGACGACCATCGACGAGGAAGGGCAGGAGCTGTCCGACAACGACGCCGCCCGCATCCGCGCGGTCAAGGAGGCGCGGGAGCTGATGGGCGAGACGCTGAGGCAGGGCCGGATCGATCTCAGCCACCATATCGCCGTCCGCAACGACCGGGACGAGCTGGTCTTCGACCTGAAATTCGGCGACGCCGTCCAGATCAGGCCGTAGCGCTTCCGGCACGGCCGCGCCGGCAGCCCCCAGCCGCCGCTCCCGCTTGGCCTGGCGCGCAAGGGGCCTGGAACGAACGCCTCCCCAAATCGCGCGTTCGCGGAAATCGATTCCGGCTTAAGATCGAGACCGGCGCTCGCCTCTCGAAATAACCGATCCGTTTTGAGTAAATCACGAACCTTCTGCGTGACAGGCGCGTTGTAATATCATGTGCAAACACCATATCAGTATCAGATGGAATCATGACGCCTGACAGGAATAATCGACCGTTTTGAGTGCCTTTATTCATCAGGATGACGGCATGTCGGATGCAAATCGCATCCGGACGGGAATGACAATTGCGGGGCGCGATGGAATCCGGCTCGGCACGCGCAACACCGGAAGGAAATTCATGGAACAGAGATATTGGATCGGCCGGAAGCGCGAGGCGATGGGCATGGCCCGCACGGCGACGAGCGCGGAGGCGAGGCTCATCCACTACCACCTCGCCGGCCTCTACAGCGTCAAGGCCGCCGGCTCGGCCGCGCTCCCCCTTTACGCGCCTACGTCCCCCCTTCACGCCCCTTTGCCCGACGCGCCCGCGCGCGGCGATGCGCCGGGCATCCGCCGATGATGCGGCCGTTCAGGAAGAAGATGCCGCCGCTTCCGCGCGAGGCCGGCATCCGCCAGGGCAGCGCCGTCCGCGCCGCGCAGGCGGCTTTCGGCACGACCGACGCGGTCCGGGCCTTCCTCAACACGCCGAATGAGGATCTGGGCGGGCGCCCGATCGACCTCGCCCTCGCCAGCGCCGCCGGCCTCGCCGCGGTGGAAGCAGCGATCGCCCGGGAGGCCGCGCCGTCAGCCTGAAAGGCGGAGAGGATCCCATGAGCCCGACACCCCCTATTGCCCAGGCCGACGCGCCCGCCCCCGGGCCGGGCCGATGAGCCTGCACAGCTGGCTCGGGCGGCACGTCCCCGACCTTCAGGCCAGCCACTGGGACCGCGGCCATTTCGTCAGCCGCTGCACGGTCTGCGGGACGGCGATGATCAAGCTGCCCGGCCTGCCGTGGAAGCCGCGCGGGAGCGCGGGCTAGGATAAAACGGCGCCGTCGTCGGCGGCCCCACCGGGTTGACCTTGCCTTGGATGAGGGATCATCCTCGCCGGGGAGGAACAATCCATGCCGCGCCCCTTTCCGGCCCCCGCTTCGCCTCGCCCTCTTCGGCAGACGGTCCGCTGGACCGCACGGCCGGCAGCGGGGCTTCTGGCGCTGCTCGCGGCGATCGCCGCCGCGCCTGCCGCCGCGGCCTCCCCTCCCCCACCGGGGCCGGTCTTCGTTCCGCATCCTTGCGCCGACGCACAGGTGGGCCGCGCGGGCCGGTGCGGGACCGTCCGCGTCCCCGAGGACCGCGCCCGCCCCGGCGGCCGCGCGATCGCGCTCAACCTGATAATGCTCCCCGCCACGTCGCCGGGGCCGCACCTCCCCCCGTTGTTCGACATCGACGGCGGCCCGGGCCTTCCCGACACCAAAAATGCCGTCTTCTATCTGACCGACGGCCCCGCCTATCGCGCCCGCCGCGACATCGTGCTCGTCGACCAGCGCGGCACCGGCGGCTCCAACCCGCTCCCCTGCCCGCAGCTCGCCGCGGCGGAGGCGGGCGATGCCGAGATGCTCCCGATCGCCGCGGTGGAAGCGTGCCGCCGGGCACTCGCCGCCAGGGCCGATCTGCGGCGTTACGGAACGCGGGAGGCGGTGGCCGATCTCGACGCGGTGCGGGCGGCTTTGGGTTATGAGCGGATCGATCTCTTCGCCCTGTCCTACGGGACGACGGTCGCGCTGCGCTATCTCGCCACCTATCCGGGCCGGGTGCGGGCGGCATTGCTGTGGAGCGTGTCGCCGCCGGCCGCGCGGCCGCCGCTTCACCATGCCGAGGCCGGCGCGCGGGCGCTGCGGCTGCTCTTCGCCGAATGCGCGGCGGAGGCGGCGTGCAAGGCGGCCTTTCCCGATCCGGAGGGCGATTTCCGGCAGGCGCTGCGGCGCCTTCCCGCGATCGCCGGCGCGCCGCCGCCCGCGGTGTTCGCGGAGCGGATCCGCTCGCTGATGTACAGCCCGGCCGGCGCCCGGCGCATCCCCTCCATCCTGCACCAGGCGGCGGCAGGCGATCTCGCCCCCTTCCACGCCGCCACCGGCGGCGGCGGCGGGGTCGGGTCGCTGCTGGCTGACGGGATGTTCCTGTCGGTCACCTGCGCCGAGGGCATCGGCCTGATCGACTACGCGCCGGCCGCGGCGGCGGCGCGCGCGACGCTCTTCGGCGATTATCGGCTGCGCCGGCAGCGCGACGCCTGCCGCCACTGGCCGAAGGGAGCGGTCGCGCCCGGCCATCTCGCGCCGGTCTCGGCGCCGGCGGCGGTGCTGCTGATCTCCGGCCGGCTCGATCCGGTGACGCCGCCCGAATGGGCCGCCGAGGTCGCGGCGCATCTGCCCCACAGCCGCCAGCTGATCATTCCCGAAGGCGGCCATCTCATCGAGGGGCTTTCCGCGGCGGGAGGCTGCTTCGACGCGCTGGTCATCCGCTTCCTGGACAGCGCCGACCCGGCCGCCGTGGACGGAAGCTGCCTCGCGCAGATGCAGCCGCCGGCATTTGCGGGGACGGGCGGGAAGTAGGGGGCCGGCTGGACGATCTCCACCGCGTCACCCTCGTAGAGCTCGAGTTCGAGCAGGCGAAGACGTCAGATAGCAGGTTCCATCCCGGGGACGGCGGGATCGAGTCCCATGCCGGGCTTCCCCTCTCCCTCACGGGAAAGGGAGGGTGAGGGAACGCGACTCAGCATCTTCCCTCACCCCCGGCGCTTTCGCTCCGATCCCTCTCCCGCAAGGGGAGAGGGGTTAGGAGGCGCTACGTCGGCTTGCGGAACTTGAACGCCACCTGGTCGGTGCGGCCGCGGATGCGGGGGTCGAAGATCCGCAGCTTATGGTCGTCGCCCGGGTTGCGCAGCACGTCGGATCGCCCTTCGTAGCGGAAGCCGGCCGCCTCCATCTGCCGGCGGATCGCCGCCGGATCGATGCGATGCAGCCGCTCGGTGTCGCGCAGGCCCGATCCGGCCTCGGCCACGTGGTCGATCACCACGAACACCCCGCCGGGCTTCAGCGCGCGGTAAACCGCCCGCAGCGCCTGCCCGACGTCGGCATGCTCCATGAAATTGTCATAGAGGTCGTGGAAATTCTGCGACGACCAGACGACGTCCAGCCTCTCGGGCATGTGGAAGGCCGTCAGCTTCTGCTCGACGATCGCCACATTGCCCCGGCCTTCGCGCGCCACGGCCCTCCCCCCGGCGAATTCGGAAGGGTCGCAATTGCGCGCCATCTCCGCCGGGATGAAGCCGTAGACCCGCCCCTTCGGTCCGACCATGTCGCTGAGGATGCGGTCGTAATAACCGCCGCCGGGGAAATAATCGGCGACGCGGTCGCCCGGTTCGATGCCGGCAAAGCGGATCAGCTCGGCCGGATGCCGAACGGATCGCGCGCGACCTCGGCGGCCGGGCGCCGCTTGTCGGCGAGGGCGGCCGCGATCCGGTCGCCCGAAGGCGCGGCAGTGGCGGTGGAAACGGCGCAGGCAAGCGCCAGCAGGCCGGCGATGCCGGCCGTGGATGATGATTTCATTTCGAATCTCCGATGTCTGAACTTGGGTTGCGTCAGATCATCGAAGCGCGCGGCGGCGGCAGCGGCGGCCGGACGAGGCGTCCCGCCGCTTTCGTCACGGCCAGACGGAACGGCACGAAGGCGGCGAGCGCCGGCGGACAGGCGGCGGGCGTGGCCGGAATGGCGAAGGTCTTGCAGGCGATCTGCGCGCATTGGGGCGCGGGCGCCTGCGTCCGGCGGCAGGGATCGAAGGCGGCGACGGACGGCCCGGCCGCGGGCGCCGCCGGGGTGCAGGGCGCACCCGATGCGAGCAGCATCAGCCCGATCAGGAAAACCGCCACCGCCCTGCCGAGGCCCGCCTGGATGCCGCCGATCACAGGCGCAGGATAGACGGAAGCGGCGCAAAGCCCAAGCCTGTGTTGCCTTGCCAAGGAGCCCGGCGTGCCCGACTCCTTCCGGTGCGAATATCGCGCCAGGTCGCGGCGGCGCTTCATTCGATCGACGATGTCAAAGAGCCGTGCGCTTGCGGGCCGAATGCGACGGAAGGTTAGGAAAGTTCGGACCCCTAAGAGGCGAAAAACTCCATCATCCGGGCGGCGAAGAAGGCGTCGTCCTTTCCATCGGGCCGACCGAGCGAGTGTGCTCTGGTTATGTCGATACTCTCCGCCCGTATCCGCCGGCGCAAAACGGGTGTAGCCTTCTCGCACGGCCGACAAACGGGGGGATGTCATGGCAACCATAGCAACCACATTTCCAATGAGGGAAGGTCCGCTCGACGTGCTTTCCGGCACGCCGCGGGCCTTTGCGATCGACCGCTGGATCTTCGTGATGACCGCTGGCTGGTTCCTCGCAATCGTGCTGGCCGGCTTCATTCCCGACTCGCTGATGAAGGTCGCCGCGGTTCGAGCGGGGCAGAGGCCGCCATTTCCGTTGGTGCTCCACATGCACGCGGTCCTCATGGGCTCGTTCATGCTCCTTCTGCTCGCGCAGACCGTGCTGATGGCAACGGGCAGGAGCAATCTGCACATGCGGGTCGGGATCGCCGCCTTCGCGCTCGCACCGGCGCTGGTGGCGGTGGGCCTGATTCTGGTTCCCACGATCTACCATTCGGTCTGGAATTTCGCACAGACCGCACCCCCTGGGCTGCAAGCGAAAATGCATCAGCGCGTCCTGATGCTCGAAAATATCATGCTGCTGCAGTTGCGGATCGCCTTCCTGTTTCCGCTCTTCCTTTTCATCGGATTGCGGGCACGGGCGGGAAATGCGGGGCTGCACAAGCGGATGATGCTGCTTGCGCCGGCCGTGGCGCTCGGCGCGGCGATCGACCGGATGTTCTGGCTGCCGACCACGCTGCCGACCAGCCCGCTCGCAACCGACCTGTACGTCCTGTTGGCCGTGTCGCCGATGTTCGTCTGGGACGTGGTACGCAATCGACGGGTCCACGCCGCCTACGGCATCTGGCTGACCGTAAACGTGGTGGCTGCGCTGCTGGTATATGGCTTGTGGGACAGGCCCTGGTGGCATGCCTTCGCGCGGGGCGTCATGCGCGTTTGACAGGCGCTGCGCCGCATTCAGGGCCGGCTCTGCGGCCGAAGGCCGTACGGCGCGCTCCTCGGTGAAGGAGCGCTGCTGCTCGCAACGGGTGAGGAGGAGCTACCCTGCGCGCCGTTAGTATCACATGATAATCCAGTTGACTTTAGGTAGTGTCATGGAATAATCCGAATCATGACATTGCATCTCGACCAACGAATGAATCAGCGGGGCATTACCCGCGAGCTTCTCGATCTGACGCTTACCCATGGCGAGTGGGAAGGCGATCGCTGTATTCTCAGCCGCAAGGGCATCGAGCGGCTCATCCGCGAGTGCGAGCACCAACGACGCCTTGCAATGAAGGCGCTAGACAAGGGCGGCCTCGTCGTCGTGGAGACCGGGGGCGCTGAAATCACGACTTATCGCTTGCCGCGCGCATGTCGAAAGGGCCGCTGATGCCAGCGTCCTTCACAGCTGAGCTCACTCGGCGCGCGAGAGAGCGAGGCCTTTCATCGAGCGATGCGCCAACGCTCGCAGCGGCGATCGTGGCGGGATGGAACGAGCAGCGCGAGGCAGTGGACGGGCAAACGCTTTTCCGGGTCCTAGCCGATCGCATCCCCGGCGATGATCATGGGAGCGGCCTAGCCGCAGCGCGCGATTGGCTGGGTGACCCTGGCTTGTCTTCTATTGAATGGGACTGGGTGGAGGATAGCCTTCGATTCTTGCAGCATCACGCATCCGGCCCGATCGACTGGAACGCAGAGGTCTCACATTGCCTCGCACCCGACGCGCGTGGTGGGTCGATAAACCTCTCACTGCCGCTCGCGCGGTCGGTGGCGCGCGTGATTGACCTGCCGCTGCACGGCAGCGTTGGCTGCATCTTTTCCGCCACGGCTTCGATTGCCTGGATCCTCGCCGAGGAACACGAAGTCACCCTCTATGCCGATCAGGCTGTGGCGATCATCGCAGCGCTGCTTGCGCGAGCGGCATGCCGCCCACTGAAGGTCCGGCGCGAGAATCCGCTCAACGGTTCATTCATGCCGGCGCCCTACGGATACGTGGGTTCCCGCCGGGGGGCGACAGTCGAACGGTTCGATCACCTCGTGTCGGTGCCTCCGTTCGGTTTTCGTATGCAAGATGGCCCAGTCAAGGGCGTGCCATTTGAGAGCTACCAAATCGAACAATTGGCCGCGCGGGCAGGAAGAAGCTTTGTCTCGCTTGTTCCGGACGGCATTCTTTTCCGCGAAGCGAAGACTGAATCTCAGCTGCGGGCGGAGTTGATCTCGCAGCATCGCGTCACGGTGCTGAGCCTGCCATCAGGAATGTTTTGGCCTGCCTCGGCGCTCTTGACGAGCCTGCTTCGCCTCGACCCTGGACCTTCGCAAGTCGCCCGAATGGTCGACGGGCGCACGATGGCTAAGTCGAGCATTGGACGCTCGCAAGAGAATTTGATCGCCCTGCATCTGGAGGAATTTCGTCGCTTCAGACCTGAAGATCCCGCTCGCATGATCGATGTGCCAATCGACGAACTTGCAGATAACGGCTTCAGCCTCCTGCCCGAGCGCTACATCAAGTCCAAATCTGTTGCTGCGCTTGAACGGGCGCTTGAGCAGCGTCCCGTTGCGGCCCTCAGTGATGTGGCCGAGATCGAGCGCGGCAAGGCTCCCCTGCCGCTACGGGACGTCGATGAGGACCCGCCGCTTACCGCACTCGAGATCGTGCCGGCCGACTTGGTGGACGGCGTCGTCCGCGCACCCAGTCGGCAGCAAGCCTTCGACCTGACTGAGAAGGTGCGCGTCCGCGGCGTGACTGTCCGTCCTGGAGACATCCTGGTCAGCATCAAGGGCAGTGTCGGCATCGTCGGCATCGTCGATGACATGGGCGCCACTCTCGCCGAGCAGATGGGCGAGCCTTGGATCGTCTCGCAAAGCCTAGCCATTATTCGCCTGAAGCCGAATGGGGCGATCCTGTCGGCCGCCGTTCTCAACGCATTGCTCACTGCACCTTGGCTGCGCGAAAAGCTGGAGAGTATGAGCGGCGCCACCACCGTCCGCACGCTGCCGATGAACGCGCTTCGATCGCTCACCTTGCCCGTGCCGTCACCAGAGGAATGCGCGCATGCGGAAACGAAGCTTGCGGAGATTGCGATCGTGCGCAAGCAGATCATCCACCATCAGCGCAACCTCGCCGAAAGCCAGCGCCAGCTCTGGGCGCAACTGTGGCATGTGCCGCAAGACATTGGAGACGAATAACTCATGCTGACCGGCCGAAATCCGCGGACAGACCGGCTTGCCATGTGTCGGAAAATGCGAGCAGAAGGCGCCGCAAGGGGAGGAAAATCGATGCATCAGCAGGCTTTGTCGGCGTTCATCTGGTCGGTCGCGGACCTGCTGCGAGGTGACTACAAGCCAGCCGACTATGGCAGCGTGATCCTGCCATTTACCGTTCTGCGGCGCCTCGATTGCGTGCTCTCGCCAACCAAGGCCGATGTGCTTGCTGAGCTCGACCTGCGGTCGAAGGTTGGCCTCAACCCCGATGCCTTTCTGAAGCGGAAGGCTCGGCAAACCTTCTTCAACGCCTCGCCGATGGACCTGCAGAAGCTGCTGGGCGACCCCGACAATATCGCGGCAAACCTGCTGTCTTACATCCAGGGCTTCTCGGCCGAAGTGAGGGACATCTTTGAGAAATTCGAATTCCACAACCAGATCGAAAAGCTGGCGCGCGCCAAGCTGTTGTTCCTTGTGGCGGAGAAGTTCGCCGGCATCGATCTTCATCCCGACAAAGTCTCCAACAGCCAGATGGGCCTCGTGTTCGAGGAGCTGATCCGGAAGTTCGCGGAAGCCTCGAACGAGACGGCCGGCGATCACTTCACCCCGCGCGAGGTCATCCGGCTGATGGTCAACCTCCTCTTCGTCGAGGATGACGACGTGCTGTTCAAGCCGGGCGTGGTGCGGACGATCTACGATCCGACGGCGGGCACCGGCGGGATGCTCTCGGTCGCCGAGGAGCATCTGAAGGACCTCAATCCCGGCGCACGGCTCACCATGTCGGGTCAGGAGCTGAACCCCGAGTCCTACGCGATCTGCAAAGCGGACATGCTGATCAAGGGACAGGACGTCTCGAAAATTGCATTCGGCAACACGCTCTCCGAGGACGGCCATACGGGCAAGACGTTCGACTACATGCTCGCTAATCCGCCGTTCGGCGTCGAGTGGAAGAAGGTGGAGAAGGAGGTCCGCAAGGAACATGAGCGCGACGGCTTCAATGGCCGCTTCGGACCGGGCCTGCCGCGAGTCTCCGACGGCTCGCTGCTCTTCCTGATGCACATGCTTTCCAAGATGCGGCCGGAGACGGAAGGCAGCTGCCGGTTCGGGATCGTGCTCAACGGCTCCCCGCTGTTCACCGGCGGAGCGGGCAGCGGCGAGAGCGAGATACGCCGGTATCTCCTCAAGAACGATTTGGTGGAGGCGATCATCGCCCTGCCAACCGACATGTTCTTCAACACCGGCATCGCTACCTACGTCTGGATCGTGTCGAACCGGAAGCCGGCGACCCGCAAGAGCCGGGTGCAACTGATCGACGGCTCCGGTTTCTGGAAGAAGATGCGCAAGTCGCTCGGCTCCAAGCGGAAGGAGCTTGGCGAGGAGCATATCCGGCAGATCACGCAGTTGTTCGGCCGCGCCGAGGAAGCGGAGATCGCAACGGTGCTGGGTGCGGACGGCAAGGAGATCGGACGGGAAATCGTCTGGGCTGGCGAGAAGTCCCCGGAGCCCCCGGAAGGGGGCAGGGTGAAGCTCGCCCCGCTCTCGCGACTGTTCCCGAACAGCGCCTTTGGCTACCGCACCATCACGGTCGAGCGGCCGCTGCTGGACGCGGCCGGTAAGCCGGTGCTCGGAGAGCGCGGCAAGAACAAGGGCAAGCCGCAGCCCGACAGCGCCCTCCGCCACACCGAGAACGTGCCCCTGGACGAGGACATACACACATATTTCGAGCGCGAGGTGCTGCCCCACGCGTCCGATGCGTGGATTGACGAGAACAAGACGAGGGTCGGCTATGAAATCCCGTTCAACCGCCAGTTCTACGTCTTCGAGCCGCCGAGGCCGCTTGAGGAGATCGACGCCGACCTCAAGTTGGTCACCGATCGGATCACGGCGATGATTGAGGAACTCGCGGCGTGAGCCTTCCGGCGTATCCAAGCTATCATTCGACGGGCTCGAAGTGGCTCGGTAATGTGCCGTCTCATTGGGCGAGAAAGCGCTTCAAGCAGGTGTTCCGGGAGCGGAAGGAACGGTCGGCGAGCGGCGAGGAAGAGTTGCTCTCTGTTTCTGCGTATACGGGCGTCCGCCCGAGGCGCGAGAGCACCTCTGAGGGCGATCATCTCAGCCGAGCCGACTCCTTGGAGGGATACAAGCGCTGTTACCCTGCGGACTTGGTTATGAATATCATGCTCGCGTGGAACCGCGGGCTCGGCTTTTCGCAATATGAAGGCATCGTGAGCCCTGCCTATTGCGTGTTCAGCGTCGTCGATGACAGCGATCCGCGCTTTCTCGACTACCTGGTGCGATCTGACGATTACATTGGTTACTTCAAAAGCTTTTCAGCTGGCGTGATTGACTCGCGTCTTCGCCTGTATCCCGATGCTTTTCTATCGCTGCCGGTCGCACTCCCGCTTCCCCCGGAGCAACGGAGCATCGCCGCCTTCCTCGACGGCGAAACGGCCAAGATCGATGCGCTGGTGGAGGAGCAGCGGCGGCTCATCGAGCTGCTCCAGGAGAAGCGGCTAGCCGTCATCTCCCACGCTGTAACCAAGGGGCTGGACCCGACAGCACCGATGAAGGACTCCGGCGTAGAATGGCTCCGCGAGGTGCCGGCGCATTGGACGGTTCTGGCTACAAAAAGGACCGTGAGCTTAGTGACCTCTGGGCCGCGAGGGTGGTCGGACCTTACGTCGGAGGATGGCGCACTGTTCTTCCAAAGTCAGAACATCGGCCGCAACATGCAAATCGATCTCACAGACGCGAAGCGGATCGACGCGCCTTTCGGACCTGATGCTGATCGCGCCAAGTTGAAAGCCGGAGATGTAGTTGTCTGTATCACGGGCGGTCGAACGGGGGCGGTGGCATCGGCGACCGATATGCCCGAAGACTGCTACGTGAATCAACACGTCTGCCTCCTGCGACCAATATCGGAAATTATCGAAGGTCGTTTTCTCGCCTACGTGTTGTCCGGGCGCGTTGGGCAAGAGCAACTGGCTGTCTCAATGTATGGCTTGAAACAAGGGCTGGGGTTGGAGGACATCCGCCAAGTAACGATCGCGCTGCCTACCATCGCTGAACAGCGCGCTGTCGCTGACTTCCTCGATGACTTCACTGCGCAGACGGATCGCCTTGCGGCTTACGGCGAAGGGGCCATTGCTCTTTTGCAAGAGCATCGCGCTGCCCTGATATCAGCAGCGGTCACTGGAAGGATCGATGTGCGGTGTGCTGCGGTAGAACAGGCTGAAGCAGCATGACCCGCGCGATCGGCCGCTCCCTGGAGCTCTATTATATCGATGGCCGGCCCGACGGGATGCTGACGGCTGAGCTGTTCAACTGGACCGGGCATGTCCTGATGACGCCGCGGACGCAGATCGCCGAGGCGCTTGCGCGTCCGGAGGCGAGCTATGCCGGCGTCTACCTGCTGTTGGGCGAGCAGGTCGGCGAACCGCTCGCCTATATCGGCGAAGGCGAGGACATTTCGGCGCGCATCAAGAACCACGACGTCAGGAAGGAATGGTGGACGAGCGCCGTGCTTGTCACCGCCAGCGCCAACAAGCTGAACAAGGCCCACGTCCGCTACCTCGAGGCGCGGCTGATCGCCGAGGCTCGTTCGATCGGCCGCGTTCCGCTCGATAACGGCACCAGCCCCACCCTCGCGATGCTCAGCGAGGCGGATGTCGCGAAGATGGAGGCGTTCCTCGAGAACCTCTTCATCGTGCTGCCCGCGGTCCGCGTCGATATGTTCATCCACCGCGCACGGCCCGCCGTGCACCAGCGGAGGACCCCGGCGGCCGCAGGCGTCGGCCCCGCTGCCGAGGGCCCGGTCGGCGCCCCCCGCTTCGTGCTGGAGACCGCAAAGCACCGTCTGCACGCCAGCGCTGTGTTGAACGAGGGCGAGTTCATCGTGGAGGCGGGTTCCACCGCACGAAGCCGTTGGGCTGGCCTTCCGCACCACAACTACGCTTCGCTCCATCCGGAATTGGTGCGAGCCGGCGTTCTGGAGCTGCAGGGCGATCACTGCGTGTTCACGCAGAATTACGCGTTCAGCAGCCCCAGCGCGGCAGCTGCCGTCATCTTCGGCCGCTCGGCGAGTGGGCCGCAAGCCTGGCGGCTGGAGGGGACCGGCATGACCTACCGGGATTGGGAAGCTCGGCAGCTAGGTGGTGTCGCAGCGCCAGGCAGGCAGGAATGAGTCGCCTCCACGAGGAAATCAGCTTCGAGGGCGAGATCTGCACCGTCCTCGCTTCCAAGGGGTGGCTCTACGAAGCGGGCGACGCCCAGCGTTACGATCGCAAGCGTGCGCTGTTCGCGCCCGACCTCGCGGCGTGGATCAAGGAGACCCAGCCGAAGGTTTGGCAGGGCCTGGAGAAGCTCCACGGGCAGGCCGCCGAGAGCACTCTCCTAGACCGCGTCCGGAAGTCGCTGGAGGACCGCGGAACCCTTGATGTGCTCCGCAGCGGGGTGGAGATCATCGGCGTTCGCCAGAAGATCATGCTGGCGCAGTTCAAGCCTGCCTTGAGCATGAACCCGGACATCGTGGCGCGCTACGAGGCCAATCGCCTCCGTGTGGTCCGTCAGGTCCGCTACAGCCTTACCAACGAGAACTGCATCGACCTGGTGCTGTTCCTGAATGGCTTGCCGACCGCCACCGTGGAGCTGAAGAGCGACTTCACGCAGAGCGTCGAAGACGCTGTCGACCAGTATCGCTTCGACCGCCTGCCGCAACAGAAGGGGGCCGAACCCGAGCCGCTGCTGAGCTTCCCATCGGCAGCGCTCGTCCACTTCGCGGTGTCGAACCGCGAGGTGATGATGACAACCAAGCTCGCGGGGCCGCAGACGAGTTTCCTGCCGTTCAACCAGGGCGATCATGGGGGGAAGGGAAACCCGACTCCGCCCTTCGGCCATCCTACGGCCTATCTGTGGGAGCAGGTGTGGCAGCGGGACAGCTGGCTCGAGCTGGTGGGCCGCTACCTCGTCACCCAGCGAGACGAGAAGAAGAACATCAAGTCGATCATCTTCCCGCGCTACCACCAGCTCGACGCCACGCGAAAGCTGCAAGCTGCCGTCCAGAAGGAAGGTGTTGGAGGGAAGTATCTGATTCAACACTCAGCCGGGTCGGGGAAGACCAACTCAATCGCCTGGACGGCTCACTTTCTCTCGGAACTGCACGACGCAAACGACGAGAAGATGTTCTCGACTGTGATCGTGGTGTCGGACCGAAGGGTGATCGATGGCCAGCTGCAGGACGCTCTTTTTGAGTTCCAGCGCACCGCCGGCGTCGTCGAGACGATCAAGAGCGAGAGCGGCAGCAAGAGCGGCCAGCTCGCCGACGCGCTCAAGGCGGGCAAGAAGATCATCGTCTGTACGATCCAGACGTTTCCCTACGCCCTGCAGGCGGTGCGCGAGCTGGCCGCCACGGAGGGCAAGCGCTTCGCCGTGATCGCGGACGAGGCGCACAGCTCGCAAACCGGCGAGGCTGCCGCCAAGCTCAAGGAGGTGCTGTCGCCGGAGGAGATCGCCGAGCTGCAGGACGGCGGCGAGATCGACACGGAGGACTTACTGGCCGCCCAGATGGCCGCTCGGGCCACCGACACGGGCGTGACCTATGTGGCATTCACCGCGACCCCAAAGGCGAAGACACTGCAGCTCTTCGGCCGGCAGCAAGGGCCGGACAAGCTGCCGGCTCCTTTCCACGTCTATTCGATGCG
>JAQGLF010000082.1 GCA_028293025.1 Alphaproteobacteria bacterium | reverse complement strand
GGGCCGCCCACGGCGTTGAAGATCGCGAACATCAGGAAGACCGAGAAAAGGAAGAGCGCCATCGGCGAGACGAAGCGCGCCCGTTCGCCCTCGATATAGCGCCGTGTCAGCTGGCCCGGCCGCCAGGCGAGCAGGGGCAGGGTCCGCCAGATCTTGCCTTCGAAATGGAGGACGCCATGGGCGAGATCGTGCCAGAAAGCGGTGAGGCTGCGATGGACGTGCCCCGGCTGCCCGCATTGGTGGCAATAGCGCCCGGCGAGCGGCGCGCCGCAATTGAGGCAGGCGCCTCGATGATCGCCGTCATGCGCCTCGCCCGCCCCCGGCTCGAGCTGCCGGGCGACGATGCCGCCGGTCAGCGCGTCGCCAACCCCTTCGAGTCCCCCGGGATTCATGCACGCATGATGGCCGAGACACGCGGCCGCGTCGAGCCCGTTCCGGCGGGCCTCGCCGCATGCTAACCCCCCGGGCGTGACCCGCATCGGCCTCCTCGGCGGCTCCTTCAATCCCGCCCATCGCGGCCACCGCCGGGTGAGCGCCGCGGCGATCCGCGCGCTCGGTCTCGACGAATTGTGGTGGCTGGTCTCACCCGGCAACCCGCTGAAGCCCGTGGTGGGCATGGCGCCCTTCCCCGCCCGTCTCGCCTCGGCGCGGCGGATGGCGCGGGGCCTGCCGATCCGCGCCACCGCGATCGAGCGCGAGCTCGGCACCCGCTACACCGTCGACACCCTCGCCGCCTTGCTCCGCCTCTACCCCGACCGGCGCTTCATCTGGCTGATGGGCGCCGACAATCTCGCCCAGTTCCACCTCTGGCGGCACTGGCGCAAGATCGCCCGTACGGTTCCGATTGCGGTCGTTCCGCGTCCGGGATATGAAGAGGATGCCCAGGCGGCTCGCGCCATGGGCTGGTTGCGGCGCTTCGTCCGGCCCGTCGACCAGGCTCGGAACTGGACGGAGTGGAGACTGCCGGCACTCGTGTTGCTTCGACTGCCGCTCGATCCGACCTCCGCCACAGGCATTCGTGCCGCCGTGCCCGACTGGCACTTATCCGACGAACATTCGTTCAACCCCCGGGCCCTCCGCGACGGCGTGACGCGGCGGCTCGTCACCTGAGGAGGCACATTGCCAACCAACGCATCCGCTCCGCAAGACGGAGCCATCGACAAGGCCGAAAAGCTGCACGATCTCGTGCTTCGGTCCCTCGACGACGATCAGGCCCAGGACGTCGTCACCATCCCGCTAAGCGGCAAATCGAACATCGCCGACCATATGGTGATCGCCTCCGGGCGCTCGACCCGCCAGGTCGCGTCGATGGCGCAGAAACTGTCGCAACGGATCAAGCAGGATCTCGGCCGCACCGTCCGGATCGAGGGGCTCCCCGTCGCCGACTGGGTGCTGATCGACGCCGACGACGTCATCGTCCACATCTTCCGGCCGGAGGTGCGCAGCTTCTACAATCTGGAGCGGATGTGGGGCTTCGAAGGCGACAGCGGCGCCACCGCCGCCGCGCACTGACGAAGCTGCAATCACCATTCGTCATCCCGGCGAAGGCCGGGATCCCGGCGGGGGTTCGTGCCGCCGGCTTAGCGGGCTGTCAGCCTGTCCGTGCCGAGGTCCCGGCCTTCGGCGGGACGGCGGAGGAACCAAAAGCGAAGGCTCGGCCAACGGCTGGCGGTATTTTCATCGCCATGACGGCCGGCGGCTGACATGCTGCTCCACATCGTCGCGCGCGGGAAGATCGGGCGAGGGCCGGAGGCCGAGCTGGTCGAGCGCTATCTGAAGCGCCTGACCTGGCCGGTGAAGGTGACCGAGCTGCCGGAAAGCGGGGGGCGGATGCCGGCGGCGGCGGAGAATAGCGTCACGATCCTCCTCGACGAGAAAGGCGAGCAGCTGCCCAGCCTCGACCTCGCCCGCCGGCTCGATCGGTGGCGCGACGAGGGGCGGCGGGAGGCGCGCTTCCTGATCGGCGGCGCCGACGGCTTCGGCGACGCCGAACGCGATGCGGCCGACCTGCTCCTCGCTTTCGGCCGCTCGACCTGGCCGCATCTCCTCGCCCGAACGATGCTCGCCGAGCAGCTCTGGCGCGCCACCTCCATCCTTGCCAACCACCCCTATCATCGCGAAGGCTAGGGCATGCGCCGCAATCTTCTCGCCCTCGCCATCGTCGCGCCGCTCGCCTTGCTCGGCGGCGGCTGGGCAGCCGCGCAAAACGGCGACTCCCCCTCCGACGCCCAATCGCTGGTCGCCGCCCGGAGGCAATCGGCCGAGGCGCAGAACCGCTCCGCCGCGCTCGAGCGCCAGGCCGCCCAGGCGGGCAGCGAGGCGGAGCGCGCCCGCGCCGGCTCAGCCGCCTTGGCCGCCCGCATCGAGGCGGCGGAGGCCGACATCACCGCCGGCGAGGTGCGGCTCCGGCTGATCGAGGCGCTGCGGCGCCAGCAAAGGGCGCGACTGGCCGAGAAGCAGGCGCCGCTCATCCATCTCACCGCCGCATTGCAGACCATGGCGCGCCGGCCGCCGGCGCTCGCCCTCGTCCAGCCCGGCTCGCTCGACGACGTCGTCCACGTCCGCGCCCTCCTCGCCTCGGCGCTGCCGGAGATCCGCGCCCGCACCGCCGGCCTTCGCGCCGAGATCGCCAGCGGCGACGCCCTCCGCCGCGACGCCGAGGTCGCGGTCGCCGCTTTGCGCACCAGCCGGGCGGATTTGCGCCAGCGCCGCATCGCCCTCGCCCGCTTCGAGGAGACCCAGCGCGCCCGCTCACAGAGTCTGATGGCATCGGCTTCGAACGAGGGCGAGCGCGCGCTTGCGTTCGGCGAGCAGGCGCGCGACCTCGCCGCGCTCGAAGGCACGCGCCAGTTCCAGTCGCAGCTCCGCGTCAGCCTGGCGGAGCTGTCCGGCCCGGCGCCGCGGCCGGTCAACCCGCCTTCGGCGCTGCCGCGCCGCGCCTATGTCATCCCGGTCGAAGGGCGGCTGGTCACCGGCACCGGCGAGATTTCCGACGCCGGCGTCCACACCCGCGGCCTCGTTTTCGAAGCCGCCGGCGATCGGCCGGTCGTCGCTCCCGCCCCCGGCCGCATCGCTTATGCGGGCCGCTTCCGCAGCTATGGCGACATCGTCGTCATCGACCATGGCAAAGGCTGGCTGAGCGCGATCACCAATCTCGGCGCGCTCGAGGTCAAGGCCGGCGACCGGGTCGGGCGGGGCGACGTTCTCGGCCGCACCGGCGGCGGCGCTTCGCACGTCTCGGTGGAGCTGCGCCACAATGGCGAGCCCGTCGCAATCACCGGCCTGATCGGCTGACAGCGTCCATTCACCGTGCGTTGCTTTTCGCGGACTAGAAAAGGCGGTAAGCTCCCTTTCAAACGCGATATTCAGGATTCCCCATGGCCAGCAACCTCCTTCGTTCCCTCCTCCTCGTCAGCGCGGTGGCGATCGTCCCCGCGGCGAGCGCCGCCTTCGCCGCCGTCGACGTCGGCACCTATCGCGAGCTCGACCAGTTCATGGCCGTGTTCGAGCGCGTCCGCGCCGATTATGTCGACCAGGTCGACGACAAGACGCTGATCCGCGGCGCCATCGACGGCATGCTGACCAGCCTCGATCCGCACTCCTCCTATCTCGACGAGCGCGGCTATCAGTCGCTGATGACCACCACCGAAGGCGAATATGGCGGCCTCGGCCTCAACGTCACGATGGAAGACGGCGCGGTGAAGGTCGTCACCCCGATCGAGGACAGCCCCGCCGCCAAGGCCGGGCTCAAAGCCGGCGATTACATCACCCATTTGAACGGCAAGCTGATCTACGGCGGCACGCTCGACGAAGCCGTCGACCAGATGCGCGGCGCGCCGGGCTCGACCATCCGCCTCACCATCCTTCGCGTCGGCCGCGACCAGCCGTTCGACGTGACCCTCACCCGCTCGACGATCAACCTGCCGGCGGTCAAGTGGAAGGTGATGGGCGACGTCGGCATCCTCAACGTCAACACGTTCAGCCGCACCACCACCGACGAGACGCTCGCCGCCATCGCCTCGATCCGCAAGACCCTGGGGCATGAGCCGACCGGCTACATTCTCGACCTGCGCTCCAATCCCGGCGGCCTGCTCGACCAGGCGGTCGGTCTCTCCGACGTGTTCCTGCAGCGCGGCGAGATCGTCAGCCAGCGCGGCCGGCAGAAGACCGATATCGAGCGTTATTATGCCAAGCCC
>JAQGLF010000070.1 GCA_028293025.1 Alphaproteobacteria bacterium | reverse complement strand
CGCGCGGCGGCTCGAGGAGAAGCCCTGGCAGGGCAGCGAGACCGCGGCGGCTTACGCCTATCTGACCGACCAGATCGTCCGCTCGGCCTATGATTACGTCGTCGCCAGGCTCTATCCCGTCGCCAATCCGACCGCGTCGGAGCGGCTGCTGCTGCTCGCCGTCGGCGGCTATGGGCGCGGCGAGATGGCGCTCCATTCGGACGTCGATCTCGCCATCGTCACGCCGTGGAAGCCGGCCGGCTGGCCCGAGCAGGTGATCGAGGCCCTGCTCTATCTGCTCTGGGATCTGGGGCTGAAGGTCGGCCATTCGAGCCGCTCGGTCGACGAGCTGATCGCCGCCGCCGCGTCCGACCATACGATCCGCACCGCGATGCTCGAGGCGCGCTATCTCTGGGGCGACGAGCGCCTGTTCGATGAGGTCCGTGCCCGCTTCTGGGCGGAAGTGGTCGGCACCAGGGCGCGCGCCTTCGTCACCGAAAAGCTCGAGGAACGGGAGCTGCGGCACCGGCGGATGGGCGACAGCCGCTACGTCGTCGAACCCAATGTCAAGGAGGGGAAAGGCGGCCTTCGCGACCTCCACACCCTCTTCTGGATCGCCAAATACGCCTATCGCGTCGAAAATGTCGCCGAGCTGGTCGGGGTCGGGCTGCTCACCGCCGAGGAGCTCGGCCAGTTCCAGCGCGCCGAGCGCTTCCTGTGGGCGGTGCGCTGCCACCTCCACATCGTCGCCGGCCGCGCCGAGGAACGCCTCACCTTCGACTATCAGCGCGAGATCGCGGCGCGGATGAATTATGCCGACCGGCCGGGCAAATCGCCGGTCGAGCGCTTCATGCGCCACTATTTCCTGCACGCGAAGATGGTAGGTGACCTGACCGGTGTGTTCCTCGCCCATCTCGACGAGAAGTTCGCCCGCAGCGGCCGCCGCTTCGGCCTGCCGGCGCTGAAGCGCAGGCCGCGCAAGCTCGAAGGCCTGGTCCTCGACCGCGGCCGGCTGGCGCTGCCGGACGACTTCTTCTTCCGCGACGATCCGGTCCGCCTGATCCGCATCTTCGCGCTCGCCGACCGCTACGGCCTCGAAATCCATCCGCTGGCGATGCGGGCCGCGGCGCGCGACGCCAAGCTGGTCGATGCGCGGGTGCGAGCGGATCCGGAGGCCAATGCGCTCTTCCTGGACGTGCTCGCCTCGCCTCGCGATCCCGAGACGGTGCTGAGATGGATGAACGAGGCCGGCATATTCGGCCGCTTCATTCCCGATTTCGGCCGCGTCGTCGCCCAGATGCAGTTCGACATGTACCACCATTATACCGTCGACGAGCATTCGCTGCGGGCAATCGGGCTGCTGTCGCGGATCGAGCGGGGCATGCTGAAGGAGGACCATCCCCTTGCCGCCGCCATGTTCCGCTACATCGCCTCGCGGCGGGTGCTCTACGTCGCGGTTTTGCTCCACGACATCGCCAAGGGCCGCGGCGGCGACCATAGCGAGCTCGGCGCCGAAATCGCCCGGGCGCTCGGGCCCCGCCTCGGGCTGAGCGACGCGGAGACCGAGACGGTGGCCTGGCTGGTGCGCTGGCACCTGTTCATGTCCGACACCGCGTTCAAGCGCGACCTCACCGATCCGAAGACCGTCGCCGACTTCGCCGCGCGGGTTAAGAGCCTCGAGCGGCTCCGGCTGCTGTTCATCCTCACCGTCGTCGATATCCGCGCCGTCGGCCCCGGCATCTGGACGAGCTGGAAGGATCAATTGCTGCGCGAGCTGTTCGAGAGCGGCGAGGAAATGCTCCGCCTCGGCCATAAGGAGCGCGGCCGCGGCGATCGTATCGCCGCGGTGCAGGAAGCGCTGCAGGCGCGGCTCGGCTGGGAAGAGAGCCGCTTCACCCGCCTGGCCTGGCGGCTGCCCGACAGCTACTGGCTGGCGGAGCCGCTCGCGGTGCTGGAGGCGAATGCGCGGCTGATGGACCGCTGCGACCGCCAGCCGGATGGGGCGCGGCCGGTCGCCACCTCGGTCGAGAAGGAGCGCGGCGCCACCCTGGTCAGCCTCTACGCGCGCGACGAGCCCGGTCTCTTCTACCGCCTCTCCGCCGCGATCAGCCTCGCCGGCGGGAACATCATCGACGCCCGCATCCACACCACCAATGACGGCATGGCGATCGACAATTTCCTGGTCCAGGACAATGCCGGCAGCCCCTTCGCCGATCGCCACCAGCTCCGGCGGCTCGATCAGGCGGTGCTCCGCGCCCTCGCCGGCGAGGCGCCGGCAATGGCGCGGCTCGAGGCCAAGCCGCTGCCCCTGCGCCGGGCCGAGGCCTTCCAGATCCAGCCGGCGGCGTTCGTCGATAATCTCGCGTCGAGCCGCTACACGGTGGTCGAGGTCAATGCCCGCGACCGCGCCGCTTTGCTCAGCGGCCTTGCCCGCGCTTTGTTCGAGCTCCGGACCGCCATCCACTCCGCCCATATCGCCACTTATGGCGAGCGGGCGGTCGACGTCTTCTATCTCACCGGCCTCGACGGCGAGAAGATCGAGAGCCCGGCCCGCCTGAAGGCGATCCAGTCGCGGCTGCTGCGCGCCGCGTCCGGCGCTGCCGCCTCGGCGCGCGACGCGGCCTGAGTCGAGGCCTGAGTCGAGCCAGACCCCGAAAAGGAAGGCCCGCGCCCGTGAGGGCGAAGGCCTTCCATCCCCCCCTCGCGGCGTTCGTCAGAAGCGGAAGCGGCCGGTCACGCCGTAGGTGCGCGGCTCGGCCAGGAAGCTCGAGAAGAGCTGGTTGGCCGTGGTGAAGCTCGGCGACCCGAAGTTGGTGACGTTGGCGCGCGAGTTGCTGCCCTGGAAGGGCGTGTTGAACGCCACCTGCTGGTAATCCTGGTTGAACAGATTCTGCGCCCACAATTCGAGCGACCAGCGCTGGCCCGGCCCGCGGATGCCGATGCGCGCGTTGAACAGGGTGAAGCCGTGCTGGTACTTTTCCGGGAACAGGTCGGAGCCGGTATTGTAGCCGGAGCTCATCCGGCTATCGACGTAGAACAAGGCGCTGAGGCCGGAGCTGCCGATGCGCGGCGTCCAGGTGATCGAGCCGGTGACGACGTCCTCCGGCGCGTTCGAAAGGTTCATGCCCGGTAGCAGGAACAGGGCAGGATCGAGCGGCTGCCCGGTCCCCCGGCCAACCAGATCCTTCTTGTAATGGGTGTGCGCATGGGTGAAGCCGGCGGTGATCTGGAGATCGTGGACCGGGAAGACCGAGGCCTCGACCTCGATGCCCTGCGAGATGACGCCGGGCGTGACGTCCTTCGCCGCGCAGGCGCCGGTCGCCGCGGACGGGTCCGAATCGGCGGTGCCGAGATCGGTGCCGCAGCCGTTGATGTTCTGCACCAGGAAGACCGAACCGTTGAACGTGTTCAGCTGGAAGTTGCGGAACTCCTGGCGGAACAGCGCGCCGTTTAAGACAAACCGGCGCGTGCCGTATTTCCAGCCCAGCTCGTAGGCGTTGACCTTTTCCGGATCGAACTGGAGGTTCTGCGTGCCGAAGCCGCCGGTTGCCGCCTGGCGCGGGTCGCTCGGCGAGAAGATCGGATTGCCGAGCGCCGAGCGGTCGAGGTTGAAGCCGCCCGCTTTATAGCCTTTCGAGAAGCTGGCGTAGAGCATGAGGTCGTGCACCGGCTTCCAGCTCAGGATGCTCGTCCCGGTCCACTGCCCTTCGCTGCGATGGTCGCGCAGCGCCAACGCGTTGAGCGCGCTCGTCGCATTGCCTTGGCAGGTCAGGTTGACGATGCCGGCGATCAGCGGCTGCAGGGACGCCGGCAGTGGCGTCGCGCCGCCCGCCAGGAAGTTCGAGAAGAAGGCCTGCTGGGTCGGGCAGATCGTGTTGGTTTCGTTGAAGGTGGCGCGGAAGTCCTTGCGCTCGTGCGTGTAGCGAAGGCCGATGGTGAGGGCGACCTTGTCGGTGATGTTGAAGATATTGTGGGTGAAGATCGCCCAATTCTCGCTCTTCTGATAATAAGAGGAGGGGTTGTCGCCGAGATTGTTGACGGTGCTGAGCCGGTCGAGCCCGGCCTGGATGATCGGTGCCGCCCCGCCGAGCGCGCCGGCGAGGGTGGCGCGGGTGACCGCGTTCGAGCAGCCCGGCGAATTGGGATCGCGCGGAATGGCGGGGCTGATCGTCGCCACCAGCCGGCACGCGGCAAACTCGCCATATTGCGTGCCGAACTTCAGATTGTCGCGGACGGTCAGGTCTTCATGCGAATAATAGCCGCCGATCAGCCAGTCGAGCTTGTCGCTTAGGGTCGAACCCTGGAAGCGGACCTCCTGGCTGAAAGTCTTGAACGCGCGGAAGGCGTTGCCGTCGGGCGCCCGGTAGAGGATGTCGACATTGCTGTAATCGGTGTCCGACGGTCCGAAGGATTTGTAGTCGCGATAGGCGGTGATCGAGGTCAGATTGGCATGGTCGCCGAGCTTCCAGTCGATCTGGCCGGAAACGCCGCCGTCATGGGTCACGCCCCTGTAGGTGCGTCCCGGAGTCACCGCGATCTGCCGCGCGAACGGATTGGGCGGGATGATTCCGCCGAGGCTCTGGAGCACGCTGACGATGCGGTTCGTCGCCGCCGTCGAGAAATCGCCGGGAACGCCGGGCGTCGGGTCGAACGTCTCCGCCGTCGACAGATAGACGGCGCCGCAGCAGCTTTCGTTGCGATGGCTGTAATCGCCGATCAAGCGGACCTGGAGCCGGTCGTTCGGCTCGTAGAGGATCTGGCCGCGGATGAAATAGCGGTTGCGGTCGTTGACCCGGCCCTCGGTGCCGCCGGCGGCGTTGATCACCTTGTAGAAGCCGTCGCGCTGGGTCCAGACGCCGTCGAGACGGAAGCCGAGGCCGCCCGTGCCGATCGGCCCGGTGATGCCGCCGGCCAGCCGGAACTGATTGTAATTGCCGTAGCTGCCCTCGACGAAGCCCTCCATCTCGTTGAGGTTCGGCTTCTTGGAGATGATGTTGATGAGGCCTGCCGACGCGTTGCGGCCGAACAGGGTGCCTTGCGGGCCGCGCAGCACCTCGACCCGCTCGATCTCGCCGAGCTCGTTGAGGCCGACGCCGGTGCGCGAGCGGTAGACGCCGTCGACGAATACCGCGACCGAGCTTTCGAGGCCGGGATTGTCCCCGACCGTGCCGATGCCGCGGATGCGGGCGGAGCCGTTCGCCTCGGTGCCCGTCGAAGAGACGAGCAGCGACGGCGCGAGCTGATTGAGCTGCCTGATGTCGGTCGCGCCCGAATTCTGGAGCGACTGGGCCGAGACGGCGGAGACGGCAATCGGCACGTCCTCCAGCACTTGGCTGCGCTGCTGGGCGGTGATGACGATGGTGTTGGCGTTTTCATCGTCCGCGGCGGCGGGCTGACCGCCAACCTGCCCCGATTGCTGGACCGGGCTGGTCTGCCCGGTGGGTTTCGTATTGTCCTGAGCATAAGCGGGCGCCGCCGCGAGCCCCAGGATTCCGGCCGACATGAGCCATACCGACTTGGACATCTGTCCCCTCCCTCATCTTTTTCTTTGGCGGGAAGCTACTGAAAAGCGGGAGTCGCGGCCAGCGGGAATCG
>JAQGLF010000068.1 GCA_028293025.1 Alphaproteobacteria bacterium | reverse complement strand
AGATTCCCGGCAGGCAGGCGGCGAGCAGCGATTTGCCGGCCCCCGGCGGGCCGCTCATGATCAGGTTATGCCCACCCGAAGCGGCGATCTCGAGCGCGCGCTTCGCCGTCTCCTGCCCCTTGACCTGGCCGAGATCGGGCCCGGCGCCGCGATGCTCGGCATCGCCCGGCACCGGCGGCGACAGCAATGCGCTGCCGCGGAAATGGTTGAGCAAGGCGATGAGGTCGGTCGCCGGCAGCACCTCGATGTCGCCCGCCCAGGCCGCTTCGGAGCCCTGGGCGGCGGGGCAGATCAGCCCGAGGTCGTGCGCCGAGGCGTGCATGGCGGCGAGCAGCACGCCCGGTGACGGCGCCACCCGCCCGTCCAGCCCAAGCTCGCCGACCGCGACATAGCCGGCCAGCATCTCGGCATCGATCGCGCCCATTGCGGCGAGCATGCCGAGCGCGATCGGCAGATCGTAATGCGAGCCTTCCTTGGGCAGATCTGCCGGAGAGAGGTTGACCGTGATCCGCTTGGGCGGCAGCGACAGGCCGATCGCGGCGAGCGCGGCATGGACCCGCTCCCGGCTCTCCGCGACCGCCTTGTCCGGCAGGCCGACGACGAGGAATTTGGGCAGGCCGCTGGTGATCTGCACCTGCACCTCGACCGCGCGCGCCTCGAGCCCCAGAAACGCCACCGTGGCGACATGCGCGACCATTGAACCCCCTCTTTTGTTCTCAATCCGCCGGGACGCACCGCCAAGTCAACGCTTTTGCGAAACGATCCCAACCTGAGGCACGCGTGCCGGAGCGCTGGGGCCAGATGAAGCTTCCCATTGACGCCTCGAGGATTGGCTGCTCACACGGATTCGTCGTGAGCGGCCAAACCGACCTCCGGACGATCCTCGAGACGATGCAGCCGAACCTCTCGGATCTCCAATTCGGCTTTGGCACGATGCCCGACCCCGCGGCTGCGCTCCGGATTCCAGGCCTCATCGCGACATTCCTGGAGGAGGAATGCCTGAGCGTGATTGCGCCGGCCCGAGCGCTCGCGGAAAGCGGCATCGCTCACAGCCCCGGCTGGGCCAGGATCAGCCTCGGAATTCACTCGTCGCTGGCCGCAGTCGGCCTGACGGCAGCGATCGCCTCCGCCCTGGCGGAGCAAGGCATCAGCGCGAACGTGGTGGCGGCCTTTTTCCACGATCATCTGTTCGTGCCCTGGGAGCAACGCCACGAAGCCATGGCCGTTCTGTCGGCGCTGGCGACGGGCGTCTTGCGTGAATAATACACCAGTCCCACATTCCGCCGGAGAGCAGAGGAACCTCGCACCCATGACCCACCTGCCGCCCGTCCGCATCGCCTTGATAGTGCTGGGATGCCTGCTGATGGCGGCGGCGCCGTTCGTCGGGCCGATCCCGGGGCCCGGCGGCACGATCGTCTTCGCCGCGGGCCTGTCGCTGGTGCTGAAATATAGCGGCTGGGCGAAAAAGCTTTATGTCCGCTTCAAGCGCAGGCATCCGAAGAAGGGCGCCTGGGTGGACTGGGGATTGAGGCGGCCGAGCGCGAAGCGGCGGCACGAAATCGCCAAGGCGCGCGAGACGGAGCAGGCGGGCCTCTCCGATTGACTTTCGCGGCCGCCTTGCCTATCCGCGCCGGCGATGAAGGCCGCATTGCCCGGGTTTCCGGGGGCGGCCATTTTAATTCATATCCAAGAGGAATGAGCGATGAAGCGCACCTTCCAGCCGAGCAATCTCGTGCGCAAGCGCCGGCACGGCTTCCGGGCCCGCACGGCGACCGTCGGCGGCCGCAAGGTCCTGGCCGCGCGCCGCGCCCGCGGCCGCAAGACCCTGTCGGCGTAAGCGCCGGCAGCGGACCGACGAGCAAGACAGCCTATCAGATCCTCCGCCGCCGCGCGGACTTCCTCGCTGCCAATCGCGGCCGGCGCGCGCCGATGCCGGGCTTCGTCCTGCTGCTGCGCGAGCGCGGCGACGGCGACCCGGCAATCCGCCTCGGCCTCACCGTCAGCAAGAAGGTCGGCGGCGCGGTGGTGCGCAACCGGATGAAGCGCCGGTTCCGCGCGCTGGCGCGCGAGCTGGTGCCGGAGAGCGGCCTATGCGGCGCGGACCTCGTCCTGATCGGGCGGCCGGGCGGCATCGCGCGGGATTACGACCTGCTGCGCGAGGAGCTGCGCAAGGCTTTGAGCAAGGTTGCAAGAACCACCGTTCGGGCTGTGGATGATGCGGGTGGGGATGTAGTGCAATGATCGCCCGCGCCCTGATTCTCGTCGCGCGGGGGTGGCAGATGGGGCCTTCGCGCCTGCTGCCGCCGAGCTGCCGGTTCCAGCCGAGCTGCTCGGCCTATGCAATCACCGCACTCAAACGCTATGGGGCGGTGCGGGGGAGTTGGCTCGCCGCCCGGCGCCTCGGCCGATGCCACCCCTGGGGCGGCTCCGGCCCCGATCCCGTGCCTTGAGAGGATTTTCGTGAACGACCACCGCAACGTGCTGCTCGCGATCGCGCTGTCGCTGATCGTCCTGCTCGGCTGGGGCTATGTCACCCAGCGCTGGCTGCCGGCCAATCCGCCCGCGACCAAGGTCGAGAACGGTAGGCAGGTCCCGGTGCCGCAACCGCAGGCGAGCCCCGCCGCCCAATCGGCGACGGCGGTGCGCGATTTGAACGCGGTGCTGCGCGATCCGGCGAGCCCGCGCATCACGGTGACGACGCCGCTTCTCGCCGGATCGATCAACTTGAAGGGCGCGCGGATCGACGATCTCGTCCTCACCACCCATCGCGAGACCATCGCGGCCAATTCGCCGCCGGTCCGCCTCCTCTCCCCCTCCGGCACCCCCAACGCCTATTTCGCCGGCTTCGGCTGGAGCGGCGAGGGCACGAAGCTGCCGGGACCGGATACGATCTGGACCGCGAGCGGCAATCGGCTGACGCCGCAGACGCCGGTCACTCTGAGCTGGGACAACGGCCAGGGTCAGATCTTCCGGATCGGCCTCGCGGTCGACGACGCCTATCTGTTCACCGCCGACCAGTCGGTCGAGAATCGCGGCGCCGCCCCGGTCGCGGCCCGCGCCTACGGCCTCGTCAGCCGGGCCTCGGCCTCGCCCGACCGCGGCACCTGGACGATGCATGTCGGCCCGGTCGGCGTGTTCAACGGCGCCGCCAATTACAGCTGGGGCTATGACGACCTCAAGAAGAATGGCGACCAGCATTTCTCCTCCACCGGCGGCTGGATCGGCTTCACCGACAAATATTGGCTGACCGCGCTCGTCCCCGACCAGCGCGCGGGCGCCGATTCCTCCTTCCGCACCAGCGGCAGCGGCGGCTTCCAGGCCGATTTCGCGGCCGGACCTTCGCGGGTGGCGCCGGGCCAGACCGCCAATATCCAGTCCCGCTTCTTCGCAGGCGCCAAGGAAGTGAAGCTGCTCGACCGCTATTCGGCCGAGCTCGGCACGCCGCTCGAGCGGGCGATCGACTGGGGCTGGTTCCGCTGGTTCATGAAGCCGATCTTCAGCCTGCTGATGTGGCTCTACGACCATATCGGCAATTTCGGCGTGGCGATCATCTGCCTCACCATCATCA
>JAQGLF010000012.1 GCA_028293025.1 Alphaproteobacteria bacterium | reverse complement strand
AATAGGGATCGCCGGCGGGGCCGCCATAGGTCACCACCAGGGTCGGCGTGTAATTCGTCTTCGTCTGGCTCCAGAACTGGACGACGTCGTCGTAGATGATGCGCAAAGGAATATTGTGCTCCAGCGTCGCATTGCCGTCCTGGACCAGGGTCAGGTCCATGTTGAACAGCGAGCCGCCCTCGGGCACCACCTCCATTCCCTCATGCTGGGCGGCGGCGACCACCATCTGGCGCTGCTCGCGCCGCGGCTGGTTGTAATTCTTGACGCTGTGTGCGCCTTCCGCCTTCAGCCGCCGGACATGGGCGAGCGCGTCCTCGTAAGTGTTGATCTACGCATAAACGTCGGCCGCCTTGGCGCCGTAGATGATCTCGCCGGTCGAGAAGGTGCGCGGCGCCAGGATCCGCCCCGTCCGCTGCAGCTCCGACGCGACAAAGATCTCGGCCGCGCGCGCCGAAGGATCGTGGATCGTCGTCGTCCCCAAAGCAAGATTGGCCATGGCCGACCAGTTCTGCTGCGGGATGAGGTCGTCCTCGCCCTGGGCGCCATGGGCGTGGGCGTCGACGAAGCCGGGGACGATGGTCTTGCCGGCGACATCGACGATCTTCGCGCCGGCGGGGATAGCGATTTCGCCGCGGTGGCCGATCGCGGCGATGCGGTCACCGCGGATGAGGATGACGCCATCGCCGATTATGCCGCCGTCCCTCGAAGCCATGGTGACGATCCGCGCGCCGGTGAGCGCGACCATGCCGGTCGGCTTGTCGGCGGCGACGTCCATCGAGATCGAGACGCCGGTGCGCGGCGGCTGGTACTTCGGCCCGCTATCGCCCGGCGCCGAGGCGAACAGAGCGGCCGTATCGGCGGTGTAGACGGTCGGTCCCATGCTCCAGTGCAGGCGGCGCCCGTCCTCCGACCAGTTGATGAAGTCGGCGCCCTCGGCGCTGGCGCGGGTGACCGGAAGCGGACCGCCTTTCTCGTCGACCGACACGTCCTGGGTGCCCGGCATGAGCGGCATGACGAAGGCTTCGTAATTCTGCCGGAAGGCGAAATATTGCCCGTCCGGCGAGACCTGGAAGTCGTTGACCAGCTCGCCGGTCGCGTGGACGCGCTTCGCCTCCCCATCGAGATTGGTGCTGACCAGCTGCCTCTTGCCGGCGGCGGACACGATCATGAAGATCCGGTCGTTGTCGGCGCCATATTGCGGCTCGGCGCCGTCGCGGGCGACTCGCACCGCCGCGCCGCCGGCGGCGGGGACGCGGTAGACGCCCTGATTCTCCGACCATTTCGGCGAGGTGAGGAAGCCGCCGCCGCCGCGCTCGAAGACGATCGTCCTGCCGTCCGGCGAGAAATGCGGACGCGCATAATGGCCGGGCTGGCTGGTGACGTCGCGCGCCGCGCCGCCCGCCGCGGCGACGGTGCGGATATGGCCGAGGCCCTGGTCCGTCCAGCCGACGAAGACGATGGTCCGGCCGTCGCGCGACCAGGAGGGGAAGAGCTCGAACTCGGCTTCATCGCCCCTCACCAGCCGGCGCGGCTCGCCGCCCGCCATCGGCTTGATCCAGAGCTTGCCCAAAGTCTCGAACACCACCTGCCGCCCGTCCGGCGACACGCTCGCCCAGCGTGGCATCCGCGTCTGGAAGCGGTCCGGCGCGACGTCGATCTGCGGGTGGACGGCGTCGATGACCACGCGGGTGTCGGCGACGTGAAACGGGATCTCGGCGGCGCCCGCGCCATCGCCGTCGACGCGGCGGATCTTGCCGCCGGCCCAGAACACGATTGAGCGGCTGTCGGGCGTCCAAGCCATGTTCGGATAAACGCCGGTCACTGCCCAGGTCTCCTGAACGTCCTGGTCGAGCGCGTCGTAGATCTTGCGCTCCTCGCCCGAGACCAGGTCCTTGACGTAGAGCTTGGAGCGGGCGCGCTCGCGGCGGACGAAGGCGATCTTCCTGCCGTCCGGAGACGGCGTCGGCCGCACCGAGCCGCCGGCGCCGGAAACCACGGTGGTCACCTCGCCCGTGTTCAGGTCGTAGCGCTGGATGTCGAACAAATCGGTGTTGGAATTCTGCGCATATTCGAAGACCGGCCCCGGCGTGACGTTGCGGGTGAAATAGATCGCCTTGCCGTCCGGCGCATAGATCGGCTCGCCCAATTCCTTCTGATATTGCTCGCTCGGTTTCTTGACCAAGGGCACGCCGCCGCCGCCCGAGACATGGTAGAGCCAGACCTCGCCGGTGCCGAGCGAGCGGCCGGTGGTGAAATGCTTCTTGGCGGTGATGAAGCGGCCGTCGGGGCTCCAGCTCGGCTGGTTAAGGAGACGGAAATCCTCCTTGGTGAGCTGGCGCTTGTCGGAGCCGTCGGCGTTCATGATCCAGATATTGTCGCCGCCGGCGCGGTCGGAGACGAAGGCGATGCGGTGGCTGTCGGGCGAGAAACGCGGCTGCTGCTCATAGGCGAGGCCTTCGGCGATCCGCGTCGGAGTGCCGCCGGCGATCGGCATCGTGAAGATGTCGCCGAGCAGGTCGAAGGCGATCGTCCGCCCGTCCGGCGAGACGTCGAGGTTCATCCAGCTGCCTTCAGCCGTGTCGATCCGGATTTGCCGCGTCGTCATGCCCGGCGGCGCGCTGACGTCCCATTTGGCGGGCTTGGTCTCGGGCTGCGCCGCCGCCGGCGTTCGCGCCGCGGTCGCCGGCAGCGGGCCGGTCACCCTTTGCTCGGGGTTGATCACTTGGTTCTCGGGCGCCTGCGTCTCCTGGACCGGCTTGTTCGGCGGCGGCGATTGCCTCGTCGGCGTCTGCGCATAGGCCGAGGCGGTCGCCAGCAACACGGCGATCGCCGCCGTCACCCGAATGTTCATGAATCCCTCCAAGCGCTTATGCGCGCCTGATTAGGAGGGAATCGGACGCACGTCATCCGGGAAGGTGAAGAGTGCGAAGGCCGCCTTTGCTCGTCATCCCGGCGCAGGCCGGGATCTCAGCGAGAAAAAGGCGCGGTGCTCTTCACCCACTGGGATCCCGGCCCGCGGCTGCGCCGCGGCTTGTCCTGAGCGCCGCCGCAGGCGGCGTCGAAGGGCCGGGATGACGGCATTGATTCAGGCTGCCGAGGTCAATACCGGTAATGGTCCGGCTTGAACGGGCCTTCGGTGGGCACGCCGATATAGGCGGCCTGCTTGTCGCTGAGTTTGGTCAGCTTCACGCCGAGCTTGTCGAGGTGGAGCGCCGCCACCTTCTCGTCGAGATGCTTGGGCAGGACGTAGACGTCGTTCTTGTATTTGTCGCCGCCGGTCCAGAGCTCGATCTGGGCGAGCGTCTGGTTGGTGAAGCTGGCCGACATCACGAAGCTGGGGTGGCCGGTGGCGTTGCCGAGGTTGACCAGGCGGCCCTTCGACAGGACGATGATCTTCTTGCCGTCCGGGAATTCGACCTCGTCGACCTGCGGCTTGATCTCGGTCCACTTCATGTTCTGAAGCGCGCCGATCTGGATCTCGCTGTCGAAATGGCCGATGTTGCAGACGATCGCCATGTTCTTCATCGCCCGCATATGGTCGAGCGTGATGACGTCGGCATTGCCGGTGGCGGTGACGAAGATGT
>JAQGLF010000235.1 GCA_028293025.1 Alphaproteobacteria bacterium | reverse complement strand
CTCCGCCGAACCGCGCGCTCGCGCCGCGGTAGAAGAGGAGGATTTCGAAGGCGCCATGGCGGCTCTCTCCACCCTGCGCGCGCCGGTCGATGCCTTCTTCGACAAGGTGACCGTCAACGATCCCGATCCGGCCAGGCGCGCGGCGCGGCTCAACCTGCTCGCACGGATGCGCGATGCGGTGCACCAGGTCGCCGATTTCTCGCGGATCGAAGGGTGAGGTTCGCGCGCTCACGCACAGTGAGCGCAGGCCGAATTCGCTCCAGGACAGGCATGATAGCGCTAACGGCGCGCCGCCTCGCCGCGCCCATTGCGCTTGAACAGGGAAGGCACGGATGACGCAATACGTATACCGGTTCGGCGGCGGCGTGTCCGATGGGCAGGCGGGCGACAAGAACCTGCTCGGCGGCAAGGGCGCGAATCTCGCCGAAATGGCCACGATCGGCCTGCCGGTGCCGCCCGGCTTCACCATCTCGACCGAGATGTGCGCCGTCTATTATGCGGAGGGGCAGACTTTCCCCGGCAGCCTGCGCGAAGAGGCTGCCGACGGCCTTGCCCATATCGAGGGCATCACCGGCAAGACGTTCGGTGATGCCGCCGATCCTTTGCTGGTCTCCGTCCGCTCCGGCGCGCGGGTGTCGATGCCCGGGATGATGGACACCGTCCTCAATCTCGGCCTCAACGACGAAACGGTGAAGGGGCTTGCCGCGATCTCGGGCGATCCGCGCTTCGCCTGGGACAGCTATCGCCGCTTCATCCAGATGTATTCGGACGTCGTCCTCGGCCTCCCCCACGCCGCCTTCGAGGAGGCGCTGGAGATCGCCAAGGAGGATAAAGGCGTCCACCTCGACACCGAGCTGGAGGCGGACGACTGGCGCCGCCTCACCGGCCGCTACCAGGAGCTGGTCGAGGAAGAATGGGGCAGGCCCTTCCCGCAGGACGTGCACGAGCAGCTGTGGGGCGCGATCGGCGCCGTCTTCGGCTCGTGGCATTCGGAGCGGGCGAAGGTCTATCGGCGGCTCAATTCCATTCCGGGCGACTGGGGGACGGCGGTCAACGTCCAGGCGATGGTGTTCGGCAACATGGGCGAGACCAGCGCCACCGGCGTCGCCTTCACCCGCAATCCCTCGACCGGCGAGCGCGCTTATTACGGCGAATATCTGATCAACGCCCAGGGCGAGGACGTCGTCGCCGGCATCCGCACGCCGCAATATCTGACCCGCGCCGCGCGCGAGGCGGCGGGGGCGAAGGCTGCGTCGATGGAAGAATCGATGCCGGAGGTGTTCGCCGAGCTCGCCGGGGTCTTCGACCTGCTCGAGCGCCATTATCGCGACATGCAGGACATCGAGTTTACCGTCGAGCGCGGCCGGCTGTTCATGCTGCAGACGCGCAGCGGCAAGCGCACCGCCAAGGCGGCTTTGCGCATCGCCGTCGAGATGGCGCAGGACGGACTGATCACCGAGGAGGAAGCGGTGCTGCGGATCGATCCGCAGGCGCTCGACCAGCTCCTCCATCCGACGCTCGACCCGAAGGCCGAGCGGCGGGTGATCGCCAAGGGCCTTCCCGCCTCGCCGGGCGCAGCGTCGGGCGCGGCAGTGTTCGACGCCGACACCGCCGAGAAGCGCGCGGGCCTCGGCGAAAGGGTGATCCTGGTCCGGGTCGAGACCTCGCCCGAGGACATTCACGGCATGCATGCGGCGCAGGGCATCCTCACCGCCCGCGGCGGCATGACCAGCCACGCAGCCGTCGTCGCCCGCGGCATGGGCCGGCCCTGCGTCAGCGGCGCCGGCGCGGTCTCGATCGACTGTCGCGCGCGGACGATGCGGGTCGGCAGCAACGAGGTGAAGGAAGGCGAGACGATCACCATCGACGGCTCGACCGGCGAAGTGATGCTGGGCGCGGTGCCGACCGTGCAGCCCGAATTGGTCGGCGATTTCGGCGTGCTGATGGTCTGGGCCGATGCGAAACGACGCCTCGGCGTCCGCACCAATGCCGAGACGCCGCTCGACTGCCGCACCGCCCGCGAGTTCGGCGCCGAGGGGATCGGCCTCTGCCGTACCGAGCATATGTTCTTCGACGCCGAGCGGATCACCAATGTCCGCCAGATGATCCTGGCGGGGGACGAAGCGGGCCGCCGCGCCGCCCTCGCCAAATTGCTTCCCGCCCAGCGCGCCGATTTCGAGGAGATCTTCCGGATCATGGCGGGCCTGCCGGTCACCATAAGGCTGCTCGACCCGCCGCTCCACGAATTCCTGCCGCATAGCGAGGAGGAGTTCGCCGAGGTCGCGGCGGCGGCGGGCGGCGACGTCGAGACGCTGCGGCGGCGCGCGGCCGAGCTGCACGAGTTCAACCCGATGCTCGGCCATCGCGGCTGCCGGCTCGGCATCACCTATCCCGAGATTTACGAGATGCAGGCGCGGGCGATCTTCGAGGCGGCCGTGACCGTGGCGGGGGAGGGGGGTGACGCGCCGATCCCGGAAGTGATGGTGCCGCTCGTCGCGACCAGCGCCGAATTGCGCATCATCCGCGCGCTGATCGACCGCACCGCGGCGGCCGTGTTCAAAGAGCGCGGCGCCTCGGTCGAGTATCTGGTCGGGACGATGATCGAATTGCCGCGGGCCTGCCTGATGGCGGGCAGCATCGCCGAGGAGGCGGAATTCTTCAGCTTCGGCACCAACGATCTTACCCAGACCACGCTCGGCGTCAGCCGCGACGATGCCGGGCGCTTCCTCACCGCCTATGTCGAGAAGGGCATTTTCGGCCGCGATCCGTTCGTCTCGATCGACGAGGAGGGGGTGGGCGCGCTGATCTCGCTCGCGGTCGAGCGGGGACGGGCGGCGAAGCCGACGCTGAAGCTCGGCATTTGCGGCGAGCATGGCGGCGATCCCGCTTCGATCGCCTTTTGCGAGGCGACCGGCCTCGATTACGTCTCGGCCTCGCCCTACCGGGTGCCGATCGCAAGGCTGGCGGCGGCCCAGGCGGCATTGCGCCATCGCCAGGCGGTGGAAGCTCTGGGGCTTTGAACTTACTCCTCCCCATCGAGGGGAGGGGCTCACGAGCGTCCTTTTAGACCGCCGGCGGCTCGTCCACCGCGCGGCGCCGCGCTTCGTCCTTGGCCGCGGCGTGGCGGAGGGAGTCCATTTCGGCGCCGTCCTTGGCGAGGCGGCGATTTTCCACCTCGAGCGCCTCGCGCTTGCGGACCTCCGCATAATAAGCGGCTTTCCATTTGCCGCCGCCGCGCAGGATCATGCCGACGATGATGCCGAGCAGGAAGATGAGGCCGATGATCAGCCATTGATTGGTGGTAAAGGGAGTCACTGAGGCGCCTCCTCGCTGGATGACGCTGCTCACAACCGGAAACGGGGGCGGATTGTTCCGCCCCCGTCTCTTTTACCCTGCCTCTTTCGGGTCGGATCGCGCTGTCGTTTTCAGTGGCCGATGAAATTGTCTTTGATCGAGCAGGCCGCCGGGCCGAGGATGACCACGAACAGGGTCGGCAGGATGAACAGGATCAGCGGCACGGTCATGATCGCCGGCAGCCGCGCCGCTTTCTCCTCCGCCCGCATCATCCGGTCGTTGCGGAATTCGGCGGCGAGGACGCGCAGCGCCGAGGCGAGCGGCGTGCCGTATTTCTCGGTCTGGATCATCGTCGTCACCACGCCGCGGATCGAATCGAGATCGATGCGGTTGGCGAGATTCTCGAAGGCCGAGCGGCGGTCGGTGAGGAAGCCGAGCTCGATCGAGCAGAGCGCGAATTCGTCGCCAAGCTCGGGATAGCCCTTGCCGAGCTCGCGGGCGACGCGGTTGAAGGCGGCGTCGACGGTGAGGCCGGCCTCGGCGCAGATGACGAGCAGGTCGAGCGCGTCGGGAAGGCCCTTGCGGACCGCGGTGGTGCGCTTGTTGATCTTGTTCTTGAGCCAGATGTCGGGCGCCTTGTAGCTCAGGATCAAGGTGCCGGCGACGAGGCCGTAGCGCTTGATCGACCCCCATTCGGGGAACCAGTCGAGCAGATAGACGCCGATGATGATGATCGAGCCGAACAGGACCGGCACCACCAGCCGGCCGAAGATGACGACGAAGGCGAGGTCCTTCGAGCGGATGCCCGCCTGCATCAATTTCTTCTGCGCCTTCTGGACCTGCTCGTCCTGCAGCATCTTCAGCGAACCGAGAAACGTGCGGACCTTGTCGGCCATTTCGTTGCGGTTGGTGATGTTGCGGCGGCGCTTCGAGGTCGAGGCGACGATGCCGGCCTTCAATTGCTCGCGGCGCTCGTTGAGCGCCTTGACGCGCTTCGCCATCGGATCCCGGACCGTCGTCGCCGCATAGATGGCGACGAGCACGGCGAAGGTCGCCATGGCGGCGAGGAGGGTCGCCACCATGAGCACGTCGACGCCAAGCAAGGTCGGGTGAGATGTCATAAAAGCCGCGCCCCTAGATTTCGAAATTGACCATTTTTGCCATGATGAAGACGCCGATGCCCATCCAGACGACGCCGCCGCAGCCGGCGACGATCAGCCGCTGGTCGGTGAAGAAGTGGGCCATGTAGTCGGGGCTGATCCACCACACGAGCACGAAGACGATGAAGGGCAGCGAGCCGACGATCCAGGCCGACGCCTTCGATTCCGACGACATCGCCCTGATCTTGAGCTTCATCTGGGCGCGCTTGCGCAGCACGTCGGCGAGGTTGGCGAGCGTCTCGGCGAGGTTGCCGCCGGTCTCGCGCTGGATCGCCAGGGTGATGACGAAGAATTGCAGCTCGGCCGTGCCGAGGCGGTCGGCGCTCTCCTGGAGCGCGGCCTCCATCGTGCGGCCGATCTTCATCTTGTCGGTGACGGCGCGGAACTCCTCGGAGATCGGCCCCGGCAGCTCGTCCGCGACCACGCTCATCGTCTCGGTGATGGGGAGGCCCGAGCGCAGGCCGCGCACCATCAGTTCGAGCGCGTCCGGGAAGCGCGCGTTGAACTTGGCGACGCGCCGCAGGATCAGCTTGCTGACGATGTAATGGGGGAGGCCGATGCCGGCGAACAGGCCGACGAAGATGGCGAGGAACAGGGGCATGCCGCGGAGCAGCAGGGCGAGGGCGACGACGGCGATGATGCCGAGCGACACCGAGGCATATTGGCCGAGCGTCCAGGACTTGCCGGTCTGCTGCAGCCGCATGCGAAGCAGAGCGGGCTTGGGAATGAAGCGCTGGGCGAGCCCGTCCATCCGGCTTTCGGCGCGGTTCTGCAGGATCCGCTTCAACTGCGCCTGCG
>JAQGLF010000334.1 GCA_028293025.1 Alphaproteobacteria bacterium | reverse complement strand
GTTGAGCGCGGGTGCATGCACTCGGTCGAAATGTTCGAGCGACGATTTCGAGAGGCCGCCATAGTCCACCGCCTCCCGGATAACGTCCCGAAACTCGCGAAAGCTCTCCAGCGCCGCCTTGAGCGGGCTCGCTTGGACTCCAACGGTAGCTTGGGCGAGATCCGTCTTGATGAATGAGCAGACCCAAGCGTGGTAGCTTGCGCTTGTTTCCAATGCCTGGTCCCACGCTGCGTCCAGGCCGAAATAGGCCGCCAAGGCATCGAAGAAGGGCGCTTCCTTATCCGCGGGTGGCGAGACGAACCGCTGGATCGTCTCGGCGGTGGAGTAACGACGCAGTGTCTCAATAAATGCGTCCGCGTCCTCCCAGCCCTGTTGCGCGCCAATTTGCGCTCGTTGATACGCGATCCTGAACTCTGCGAGCACGAGCGGTAGGACGTCCGCGTCGAATTCGAGCTGACCTTTTTCGCCACGCAGTTGGTTGATCCGCGTCTTGGTGAACAGCACCGGTTCATAGCGTAGGGGAGCGCCGAGCGCAGGTCTTGACCGGTACGGAAGCCCGGTCCTCGAAAAGGCCAGGAGGCGGGGCTCCCGTCCGCTGGGTCGATAGTGCAGTTGCTCACCATCTGCTGCGAACGTGCCGCCTCGCCCGACAGTCAACGCAAGAACGACGTCCACCATGGTGAGGCCGAGACCGGCGATGGCCACAGTGGCGCCGGGCGGTATCTCCTCGACCTGCTTGGGGAGCGGAAAAGCTCGCTCGACCAAGCCTGGTTTCGAGTCGTCGGCGCACTGCGGGTCGGGAAAGGCGCCGACCGTGAGAAAGGCGAAGTCGGCCGGCAGATAGTCTTCGTCCGGGAGACGCACCGTCAATCTCTCTCCCGGCTCTAGGCTGGTCGCGGCTGCGGTGTGACTGACGATCGTCATCCAAGGAGGTGCGAGCGCGGCCAGCCGTTCTCTGGACCAAAGAAGATATTCGCCCATCAGGCGCCGGGGAAGGAAGTCTCCCTCCTCGATCAGGCGCCCCCTTCTTGAAAGGTGAAGAAGGTCTGGAGCGAGCTTGAATCCTCGCTCGCAGGCCCAAACGTGAAGCGACGGACCGTCAATTGGCGCGGCAGCATCAACCGACATGGGCGCGGGAAAAAGCGAAACTTGGGACGCGACGATGTTCAGAAGGAGATAGTCGGGCTGAGCGACGTCATACTGGTTCGGTCCCGTCCTTTGGGGGTCGATCAGGTGAACTTCAAGGCGATTTCGCCCTGCGTCTTGCATGCTGTGCGCGACCAAGCGCTCAAGTACGCCTACTCCGCGCACACCCATGCCGATTATGGCGACAACGACCGGCAACTGTTCCTGCGCCATGCTTCAACGTCGCCCATATGAACGAGAGGCGAAGTAGCCGCGAAATTCGGAGAAATGCCAGCCTTTGTTGCGGCACCCGCCACACGCGACCATATCTGCGTTGGTAATGTGGCCATTGTTTTAGGTGTTTGCCATGACCGCCTCCGACCCGGTGCCGATCAATATCCTCGAAGTGGATCGGAGTGCTGTCGCCGAGAATATGCGGAGCGTACGAAGGTTGGTCGGGCCTGATCGAACTATTTTCGCGGTGGTGAAGGCGGACGCCTACGGATTTGGCGCGGAGGCCCTGGCACCCACTCTTCTTGCGAACGGCGCTGATGCACTGGGCGTGGAGGATTTGGCTCTGGGCCTGCGGCTGCGCCGAAGGGGCGTGCAGGCGACGATACTCGTCTACCCGTGCACCCTGCCGAACGCAGCGGAGGTGATGGTGGGGGCTTCCCTGACGCCGGTCGTTGACGACTGGGGTTGGATAGACGCTTTGTCCGTCGCGTCGGAGCGCGTCCCATGCGAGCTGTTTGTTCAGATCGATGTCGCGCGCCAAGGTTCCGGCGTGCCACTCGACGAGGTAATCTCGCTGCTGAAAGCCGCATCCGCGATGCCCCGCCTTTTCGTGCGAGGTCTTTGCGCTCACACGCCTTCGGGGGCAGATCCAGAGGAATCGAAAGAACAACTCCGATTGTTCAATGACATCGTCGCCGGAGCTGCTTCGGCGGGCATCGACATCCCGACCAAGCTCCTGGCTGCTTCCCCACTCGTGATGGGCCACCCTGAAACCTACCTGAATGCGGTGGATCCTGGACGCATGCTCTACGGAATCGCCGCCACCGGCGAATCTCCTGTCCCTCTTCGCCCTGCATTGAAGTCATTAAAGACACGCCTCGTTTCGGTTAAGTCGGTCGCCCACCCTAGCGAAGGTGGCCGGTCTGTGCAGCGGAGGATTGGCCTCATTCCTCTCGGAGCCGCGGATGGGTTGAAGCACCTGGGCATCGAGAAGGTCCTTGTGCGGGGACAGGAGGTACGGCTGGCGGGGCGACCGTCGCTTGAGCACAGCCGGCTCGACCTATCCGAGTTGCCTTCCGCGGCGGTCGGGGATGAAGTCGCGCTCGTCGGCGCCCAAGGAGCGAGAGAGATTTCCACCGCAGAAATTTGCTCGAAATGCGGCTTTGAACCGGCGGAGTTCGGCACTTTGATCGGGAAGCGGGTGACCAGGATCTATATCTAAACCGACATTCTGCAGCCTCGGTCATTCCCTTGCTGAATGAAGAGCCGCTTCCGGGTGGCGCACGGACGGGCTTGCATGACCATCTTTGGCACTAGGCAGCCGCAGCGAATGGTGGGCCCGCCAGAGCAAGGCTGACGAGCCCACCGCGCCTAGACCTCGGTGCCCTCCGCCAAGGCGAGCGCGTCTTCAACCTCAACGCCGAGGTACCGGACGGTTGTTTCGATCTTAGTGTGCCCAAGCAGAATCTGGACGGCTCGCAGGTTGCCTGTCTGCTTGTAGATGATGGCGGCCTTGGTTCTCCGGAGCGAGTGCGTGCCGTAGTCTTTGCAGCGAAGGCCAATAGCTTTCACCCAGTCATCTACGAGTCGCGCATACTGCCTCGTGCTGATGTGAGCCGATCCATTGATCCTGCTGGGGAAAACGAAGTCGCCGAGCGTTCCGCCACGCCGCTCCAGCCACGCCAGAAGGGTAGTGCGCGCCGGCTCCAGCAACTAAACTGGACGGGCCTGCCCTGGCAGCTTCCGTGCCGCCTGAAGCGGAAAGCGGACCAAATTTCCGCCAGCCGCGGAAGCTGCAGAGACTCACGAGCGGCGCCTTGCAGCGGGGCACGCTCTTCTCGATACCAGACACTGGTGCGGGTATCCTCTTGGCGGACATGTCGTTCAATTTCCGCACGTATTGGCGCTATTCTGCCGTGATCGCGCTGACGACGAGGGTCTGACCGTTGCTGTCAGCGTCTGGCCGGCCTTCTCACGCTAGGGGAGGCTCGAGCGCATCGCGGGCAAGTCCCCCTCTCTGAACTACATGGACCGGCTTCAGGGATGCAGGGCAGCTTCTATCCTGTCCTCCCCCCAATACGGATCGATGAATGGACATTCGTAGCTGGGCCCCACATTGTCGAGCTTGGCCGAGGCAAAGAAGCCTCTCGCGGCATCATGGAGGCCCTCGGGAATGATCAGGAACGCTGGGTCCGTCTCGGCGAAGTGGAGGTCACCAACGTGCCGCCACTCCCTTTCCCACTCGTAGAGATATGTCGACTTCCCGTAGGTGCCCGGCAGATCCACGAACGGCGCGACGTCCCAAACGGGCCAGTCTGGATGGTTCACCGCTTCATGCACCATTGCGTTGACCGCCTTCGCTTGCATCGTGTCCTTGTAGGCGTAGAGGATGGGACCACCGCCACGTTCGACACATACTCTTTCTGGAAGCCGATGCCGTGCTGCCCTCGAACATCCGCCAGCCGCTTTAGGTGGTGAAGCGGCACCTCGCTGAAGCATACTGACTTCCTCGCCGGAGCGAGGTGACGTCCGGCGCCGAAGGCGTTCTTAGCGATGATGCGCCGCTCGTAGAGGATCGAAATCGCATTGTCGTAGGCCGATTTCCCAGAGGTCGGCTTCGCGAAATGGACCACGAATGTCGACATGTCTTTCCACGATGGATCGATGTTGCCGATCAGCGTCATCTCGCCACCATGCTCTGGGACGGAGAGGCATCGTCTATCACCATGAGCCTCGAGCGAGCGTGTTCGGCAGCCGCAGTTCGCGGACAATCCCGTCATTGCTTCCGATGGTCAGTGCCGGCCTCTGCTTCCCGCGGCGCGTCCCGAACCAAGTGTCGGCGATCTGGATGATGTCCGTGTTTAGCGGTCGTTTTAGAATGCGATCGATTAGTCGCTCGCTGAGATCGGGATCGGGCATCGAGTAGAAATCGCCCGCCTTGTTGAGAGCGTCCAGGCTCGGCGCTTCATCTGCGAGGCGCTTCTGGAACATGCGTCGAGGGATGACCACATCCTGCTGCACATCCTGAAACGCCTCCTCATACAGTGGCGACATGAAATCGACGATGTGCGTTTTCGTCTGCACCCACATGTGGAACCCGTCTTCATCGAACTCGACGGTGCCGCCGCCGTCACGTCCAAAGAACATATTCTTCTCAGGCTCCACGCACATTGCGAAGCCCCCTGCCACCGCTCGAGCCGGGATCTTGTAGTGCTTGTTCAAGATCAAGGCGCCGATGCAGGCGAAGAGGGTGCATCCCTTGCCCGCACTGCCCTCATCCTTAATGGTGCCGTGGATGACCTGATGGATGCGGTTGAAGTCGGACATCGGTAGTAGGAAATTGCTCATGACGGCTTTGTAGGTGACTGGGGTTGGCTTGGTACCATAGATAGTGAGATGGAGCGTGGGCGCGAAACGCACCGCAACGGCCTTCGCACCCTCGCTCGCGAGATTCCTGCGGTCTCGGACTTCCCGGCGGTTTCGGACCGCCGAGCTTCATAAACAATCGTCCGCCCACGCCACCTGGGCTCCCGAAATCGGCCAGTTCGATTTGCAGCGAGCGGCACGGAGCGCAGCTTGGTGAACGAATTTCCGCTTTCGGGGTTGCCTGGACGCGGCCCGGGCGGCCGAGATTGGCGCAAAGCCGACATTTCTGCAGATCGCCAACTCGACATGGTGATTACGGGGTGCTGCCATGGGGTACAGATGCCACCTGCACCGGTGAAAATCTCTTGGAAAGCCGCCACGACTTGAGACCAGGACCCCTGACTTAGCATTAGCGGGTCCGCCCAAAAGGGAGCAAAGACGACGGCAACCAACCCGATCAGCGTCGGCGGGTAGGCAATCCTTCGGGAACAGCCAGCATGTCGGCTGCGCTCGCGCCGACAACCTCGGAAAGCTCATAGAGCGAGACGATGGTCGGGTTGCGCCGGCCGCGCTCGAGGCCGCTTATGTATTGCTGGGAGAAGCCCGAGCGTTCGGCGACCTGCTCCTGCGTTAGGCCGCGCTCGCGCCTCAGCCGAGCGAAATTTCGTCCGACGATTTCGCGCATGTCCATCCGACAGACATGGCGCCTGCCGCGGAATAGGTTTATCAACTATAGTATGTAGAGGTGACACACGGACGTTAGCCATGGGCATCCCCACCAGTTCCTTGCTTCGATCGCTCGGCGCCGAGCCAGACCCGACGATGGTCGGCGTCGAGGACGAGGCCTTGCGCCTGCGGTTCGGTCGCCACTCAGTGCAATGTGGGCAGTTCACGAGCCGATGGCTGACGCCCACCTATCTCATCACCGGGGTGATCAACACGGGCCGGACCATCGTCGATGTGCAGAGCGAGATGCCTGTTGAGGTCGCAACCGAGGAGGAGGGTCTCGCCTGGCTCGGAGCGATACTTGGCGCAATAATCCCGGTGGATGTCAAACCAGACTGGCTGTTCAAGGGAGAGCGGCTCCGAAACCTACTTCC
>JAQGLF010000320.1 GCA_028293025.1 Alphaproteobacteria bacterium | reverse complement strand
CGCGGCCTCGACCTGGTGCCGCACCTGCGCCGCGCCCTTCGCGCTCGCCATCGGACCGAGGCTGGTCTCCGGGTCGAGCGGGTCGCCAAGCCGCCAGGTCATCGCGGCTTCCACGAATCCATCGAGGAAAGGCTGCCAGGCCGCCTCGTGCACGTAGATCCGCTCGACGCCGCAGCAGGACTGGCCGCTATTGAAGAAGCTGCCGTCGACCAGGCCCTCGACCGCTCCGGCCAGATCCGCGTCGGCGCGGACATAGGCCGGGTCCTTGCCGCCGAGCTCGAGCGTCAGGGTGGTGAACGACCCCGCCGCCGCCCGCTCGATCGCCCGGCCGCCCTCGACCGAGCCGGTGAAGGTCGCATGGTCGACCGATCCGGCGCCGAGCAGCCGCGCCGTCTGGTCGTGGCTTAGGAAGAGGTTCTGGAACAGCCCTTCCGGCAAATCCGCCGACGCGAACGCCTCGGCGAAGCGCTCGCCGGCGAGCAGGGTCTGCGCCGAATGCTTGAGGATCACCGCATTGCCCGCGAGCAAAGCCGGCACGATCGTGTTGGCGGCGGTGAGAAAGGGATAGTTCCACGGCGCGATCACCAGCACCAGGCCCGCCGGCACGCGCGCCACGTGGCCAGGCTCCCGCACCTCGTCGGCCAGCGCCTCAGGGGCGAGCGCGATCATCGCCTCGACCCGTTCCCGAAGCGAGCGCAGCTCGCCGCAATAGCGCACCGGCCGCCCCATCTGCCACGCCAGCTCGGGCACGATCTCGTCGTTGAGCCGCTCCATCGCCTCGAGGAAGCGCCGCATCAGCGCGCAACGCTCCGTCAGCGGCACCTCTCGCCATTCCGGTTGCGCCGCCCGCGCCCGCTCCAGCGCGCGATCCACCTCGGCCGGGGGCGTCGGCGCCCGCCGCGCAAGCTCGCGGCCGTCGACGGGGGAGATGCAGACGAAATCGTCCATGCCGGCCTCAGATGATCTCGAAATAGCGGGCGAGCTGCCAGTCGGTGATCGCCTTGCGCGCCTCGCGCTCCTCCCATTCCCGGGTGGCGGCATAATGGTCGACGAACTCCGCGCCGAACAGGTCGCGCGCCGCCTGCGACGCCTTCAGCCGCTGCGCCGCCTCCCACAGGGTCGACGGCAGCGCCCGCTCCGGCGCCGTCTCGACCGCATAGGCATTGCCTTCGATCGGTGCGTCGGGCTCGATCCGGTTTTCCATCCCCCACAGGCCCGATCCGATGGCGGCGGCCAGCGCGATATACGGATTGATGTCGGCGGCGCCGACCCGGCACTCCACCCTTTGCGTCTTCTCCGATCCGCCGATCACGCGCAGCGCGCAGGTGCGGTTCTCATAGCCCCAGGTGGCCGAGGTCGGCGCCCAGAAGCCCGGGATCATCCGCGTATAGCTGTTCACCGTCGGCGAGATCATCGCCAGCAGCTCCGGCATCAGCGCCTGCTGCCCGCCGACGAACCAGCGCATCGCGTCCGACATGGCGAGCGCCTTGCCCTCCTCGTAGAACAGGCCCTGCCCGGTTTTCGCGTCGAGCAGCGACATGTGGAGGTGCCCGGACTGGCCCGGCCAGTCCTTCGACCATTTCGCCATGAACGTCGCCATCCAGCCCCGCCGCTGGGCGAGGATCTTGGCGATCGTCTTGAACAGGGCCGCCTTGTCCGCGGCCTCGAGCGCGTCGTCGACCCGAATCGCCGCCTCGATCACCCCCGGCCCGGTCTCGGTGTGCAGCCCCTCCAGCGCGATCCGCATCTCGTCGCAGGTCGACCAGAGCTGGTGATAGAAATCGGCGTGCACGCCCGAACGGAGCATCGAATAGCCGAAATTGCCCGGTGTGATCGACTTGAGGCCGCGATAGCCCTTGTCGCGCACCGATTGCGGCGTCTCCTCGAACAGGAAGAATTCGAATTCCGCCGCCGCCTTGAACGCGAAGCCCGACTCCGCCGCCCGCGCCAGCACCCTGCGCAGCAGGCTGCGCGGGCAGATCGCCTCGGCGCGTCCGGTGAACTCGCCGAGGATCAGCGGCATCCCGCCCTCGAACGGCATCGCCCGCTCGGTCTCGGGCAGCAGCCGCGCCTCGGCATCCGGATAGGCGGTGTGCCAGCCGGTGAAGCTCAGATTGTCGACCAGCTGGTCGCTCGAATCCCAGCCGAGCACGACGTCGCAAAAGCCGAAGCCCTTGCCGAGCGCGGAGGCGAGCTTGTCGGCGTTCAGATATTTGCCGCGGAAGATGCCGTCCATGTCGAACACGCCGACCTTGGCACAGGAGGGCATGCGGTCCCGGACGCGCTGCACGATGTCATCATTCGCCATGAGGGGCTCGTCTCCTCGTTCCAGGCGGGCAACGACTGGCGCCGCGCTTCGCTGCACGCGCTCGCTTGATTCCGCGCAGTGCGGCGCCATCTACACCGGCAAGAGCATAGGGCATTTCAGCGCAGATGAACGACAGTCTCACTCCCAAGGCGGTGGTCGCCGCCCTCGACGCGCATATCGTCGGCCAGACCGACGCGAAACGGGCGGTTGCGGTCGCGCTCAGGAATCGCTGGCGGCGGCAGCGGCTCTCGGAGGAGCTGCGCGACGAGGTCACGCCGAAGAACATCCTGATGATCGGGCCGACCGGCTGCGGCAAGACCGAGATCTCGCGGCGGCTGGCGAAGCTCGCCGACGCGCCCTTCGTCAAGGTCGAGGCGACCAAGTTCACCGAGGTCGGCTATGTCGGCCGCGACGTCGAGCAGATCGCCCGCGACCTCGTCGAGGAAGCGGTGCGGCTCGAGAAGGAGCGCCGCCGCGCTGCCGTCCGCGAGGCGGCCGAGGAAGCGGCGATGGACCGCCTGCTCGACGCGCTGACCGGCAAGGGGGCGAGCGAGGCGACGCGCGAGAGCTTCCGCCAGCGCTTTCGCGACGGCCATCTCGACGCGGCCGAGGTCGAGATCGAATTGGTCGAGCAGCCGAGCACGCCGTTCGAAGTGCCGGGCATGGGCGGCCAGGTCGGCATGATCAACCTCTCCGACATGATGTCGAAGGCGCTCGGCCAGCAGCCGAAGAAGCGCCGCCGCCTCAAGGTCCGCGAGGCGTGGACGCGGCTGGTCGAGGAGGAAGCCGACAAGAGGCTCGACGAGGACGACGTCAACCGCACCGCCCTCGCCGACGCCGAGGCCAATGGCATCGTCTTCCTCGACGAGATCGACAAGATCGCCGTTTCCGACGTGCGCGGCGGCTCGGTCAGCCGCGAGGGCGTGCAGCGCGACCTGCTGCCGCTGATCGAAGGCACCACCGTCGCCACCAAATACGGGCCGATGAAGACCGACCACATCCTGTTCATCGCCAGCGGCGCCTTCCACATCGCCAAGCCGTCCGACCTGCTCCCCGAGCTCCAGGGCCGCCTGCCGATTCGCGTCGAGCTGAAGGCGCTGACCGAGGAGGATTTCGTCCGCATCCTCTCCGACACGAAAGCGAGCCTCACCGAGCAATATCGGGCCTTGATCGCGACCGAGGGAGTGGAGGTGAACTTCACCGACGACGGCATCCGCGCCATCGCCCGCATCGCCGCCGAGGTGAACGGCCAGATCGAGAATATCGGCGCCCGCCGCCTGCAGACGGTGATGGAGAAACTGCTCGAGGATGTGAGCTTCGACGCCGAGGAACGGCGCGGCGACATCGTCACGGTCGACAAGGCCTATGTCGACGCGCAGCTCGCCGACATCGCCCGGAATACCGATCTCAGCAAATACGTGCTGTAACCCGTCCGCAGCCTTCCCCGGCGGAAAGCCGGGATCCAGCGGCGCGCCGATCGGTTCCGGCTCCCGGTCTCGCTTCAGCCGCCGCCGCTGTTGCCGCCGTCCGCGGAGCCGCCAGTGCCCGAGCCGGTCGCGGCGCCGGTGCCGCGCGGCTTGCGACCGCCGCCGGACGATGCCTTGCGGCCCGAGCTTCCGGTCGAGCCGCTCGCGCCGGAACGGCCTTTGCCGCCGGCACTGGTGCGGCTGGCGCCGCCGATCGAAGACGACGGCTTGGCGCGCGACCCGCCACCTGCGCCGGACGATTTTGCTGCGGGTTTCGGCGCGGCAGCGGACTTGCTGCGCGCGGCGCCGGTCGAGGAAGCGGACTTGCCTCGCGAACCGCCGCCGCTCTTGGCCGCGCCACCGGACGCACCCGCGCTCTTCGCACGCGAACCGGTCGCGCGCTTCGTCGCCGTGCCGCTGCTCTTGCCGCGCCGCGCCGTGGATCCGGTCGATCCGCCGGCGGCCTTGCGGCTACGGCCGGTGCTAGTGCCGCCGGACTCACCCGCCGTTTCGCCGCCGCCGCCCGCGGAAAGCATCCGCCGCACAGCGTCGGTGGCGGCGGTGACGATCGCCGCGCCGATCTTGCCGGCGCTGTCGGCGGCAGCTCCGGCGGTATCGAGCGCGTCACGGCTCGCATCGCTGACCGTCTTGCGCACGCGCGAATTGGCGGTGAGCGCCGCCGCCGCCGCGACCAGGCCAGCGGCCATCATGCTGCGGGCGACCGGGTTCTGCGCAAGCTCGGCTGCCCGCTGGCCCGCTTCCCTGAGCGCGTCCGGGAAGGCGGCCGCACCGCGGGCTTTTCCGGCGCCGCCGGCCGATTTCTTTTCACCCGATTTCGCCATGTCAGCCTCCAGCCTTGTAACTGCTGCGAAACAAGACGTGCGGACGGGCCAAGGGTTCCCTCGGCGCGCGTCCACCTTGGCTGGGCGCTGCGGCACTCGTTCAGGACTGTTCGCGCTCGAACTCCACGTCCGACTGGCCGCGGTCCTGATGGGCCCGCTGATCCTCCGCGATTTCGTCATCGTCCTGGCTGACGCTTTCCGGGCCGCGGCCGCCGCCTTGCTCCTCGTCGAACCGCTCGCCGCGCGAGAGGTTGTCGGAACCTGAATCCTCCGCCGACGCGTCGCCGCCGGCGAGGCTGGCCTGGCCGGGCCTCGCCTGCTGGCCCTGATGCTGCACGACGTTCTCGGAGCGGCCGTAACCGCCGGTCCCGCTGCTGCCGCCGGCGCTGCTCGTGTCGCTGGGTCCCGGCCCGCCGCCCGCCTGGCCGGCTTTTTGATCCTGCTCCATGTTGCCGCCGAACCGGCCGCTACCGCCGCTCGATTGCGATTGCTGCAGGTCCCGTCCGCTCATGCCGTCTTTGTCTTGCGCCATCTCAACTCTCCTTCGATCCGCCTTCGATAGTCTCGCCGCGCCCCGCATCGCCGTAGCGATAGGGCTTGCCGTCGGGATTGACCGCGTCGTCGGGCTGGACGATTCCGGCTGCGTCGTCGCCGCGTCCCTTCTCGCGTTCCAGCGCCTCGGGGATCTCCTCGTGCCGCGCCTCGCCGCTGGCCGGGAGGGGATGGCCGCCGCCGCCACTCTTCCCCGATCCGCTCATGTCAGACTCCCTCGCCCGGATCGATCGGCCGATCGACGGCCTCGCCGCGCGGGCGCGGCCCGCCGATCGGCTCGCGGCCGCCGCCGCTGATCGGATCGTCGTCATAATCCTCGGCCGGATTGTTGCCGCCGGCACCCGCGCCGCTGCCATGGACTTCGCCGCTCCTGCGGTCGAAGCCGGCCGGCTTGCCGCGCTCGTCCCTATCGTCTGCCATTGCGCACTCCTTCGCGGCCTGAACGTCGCGCCGGGCGGAGCCGTTCCCGCGCCGTTTTCCCGAAAGCCGCGTACCCATCGGCCCGAACCGCGCGTTCTGCCCGCGCCAACCCCCTCAGGAGTAACAATATGTTCGACCGGAGCCACGACATCGGCGTTCTCAACAGCCTTATCGAAACCACCATCGACAGCGTCGACGGCTATCGCCACTCCGCCGGTGAGGCGACCAACAGCCGCTTCAGCGATTCCTTCCGCGACTGGGCGAAGGAGCGCGAAGCGGTCGTCACCCGTCTCCGCGACCGCGTCCGCGAGCTTGGCGGCACGCCCGAGCATGACGGCGGCATCCTCGCCGCGATGCACCGCCAGTTCCTGTCGCTGCGCGATGCCGTCACCGGCCATGACGATCAGGCGGTGATCGCCGAGGTCGACCGGGGCGAGTCCTATCTCGATTCCAAGTGGCAGGCGGCGCTCGAGGACACGCAGCTGTCGCCGGAGACGCTCGATCTCATCCGCGCCTGCTACGACTCGGTCCGCTCCGGGCGGCAGCAATGGGAGCAGCTCAATCGCAGCCTGAGCGAAGCGCGCTGAACGACACCGAAGAGCAGGGGAGGCGCCCGGCCGGGCGCCTCCCCGAGCGCCGCCTGCTGCAGGCGGTCGTCGCCTGCCTCTGCCTCATTCCGCTTGCCGCGGGCGGGGCGGGCATGATCAGGGGCGCGGCGATGCTCAAAGGCATGCATCCGCCGCTGCCGGTCGATCTCGACAGCCATTATCGCTATCTCTCCGGCCTGCTGTTCGGCATCGGCCTCGCCTTCGCCGCCTGCATTCCGGCGATCGAGCGGCGCGGGCCGCTGTTCCGCCCGCTGGGGATGATCGTCATCCTGGGCGGCCTCGCCCGCCTCTTTTCCCTGTTCAGGCTCGGCCCGCCGAGCGCGGGCCATGTTTTCGGCCTGGCGATGGAGCTCGGCGCGATGCCTCTCCTCCTGCTGTGGCAGGCGCGGGTGGCGCGGCTGTCCGTCGGCCGACACGACCGAAGGGCCGCCGGACCTGAATCCGGCGACCCTTCCTGACATGGTCAGCGGCCGGATGGCTCCAGCCGGGGAGACGCGAAAGGCTAGGCCTTCATCCCCCGAACGAGCAGAACCGACCTCACTGCTGAACCATGAGACATCGGATCACCTCCTTTCGCTATGTTGACGCCGGGGAGCAGAATGAATCATCGCGAATCGCGCATCAAGGCTTGTTTTGAACTTTTTTGACGTTAGAATTTCCGCTTCGCGCCGCCGCCCTGCCGCGCCGCCTTATTGAGTTAAGCCTCGGAAAAACATGGGACTTTCCTTTTCTCGGTCGGTTCGCCGACGCGGAAGGCCGCTTGCCGTCCTGCTGGCGCTCGCTTTGCCCCTCCTCTCCTGCGCCGTGCCGCCCGTCGAGACGATGGAGGCCGCCCCCGAAGCGCTTCGCGGCGCCGCTTATGTGGACAGCGTCGAGCTCGCCCTCAATGCGGCGGCCCGCGTCGCGGTCGCGGCATCCGACCGCAAGCTGCACGGCGAGGGCGATTCCGCTCTGCCCTTCGCGCGCCTGTTCGACAAAGCGGTGAAGGAGGCGACCCGCGCCCGCGGGCTCGACGGCGCCCGGCCGCTGATCGTGACCGTGGAGATGGACGGGCTGCGCATTCCGGACGCGGCGATGGCCGCTTTGGGGCGCAGCGACCGTCTCGCCGGCCAGATCCGGGTCGCCGACGCCCGCACGGGCGATCGCCTCGCCCTCTTCTACGTCACCGTCGACAAGCAGCATTCGGGGCTGATCGGCCTCGCCATGCGCGGCGGCGGCGTCCGCGAGAAGCTGGTCCGGGATTTCGCCGCCCACATTGCCGATCAGCTCGCGGCGCGTTCCAAATAACTCAGCCGCGGCAATCCTCGATCGCCCGCGCCGGCTCCGGCCATGAGGGGATGACGAGCATCGGCAGCCCTTCCGCCGCGACGGTGAAGCGGCCCCGGCTGAACGCCATCTGGTCGAGCAGGGGATCGGCGGCGGGAAGCGGCGCCCCCGCGGCGACGATCCGTTCGCCGAACGAGGTGCGGACGACCAGCCGCGTTCCGGCCGCGGCGCCCGGGCGATCGAGCACGACCTGCCGCGAGCCGCCGCATCGCAGCACGAAGACGGGCGCATCGGCGCCGAAGGCAGCCGCCGAGCCGACGGCCTCGGCGCGATAGGTCCAGTCGCCCGGACTCAGCGCGAGATCGCGCCAGTCCTGCGGCGGCGGCGGAGGAGCGGGAGGCGCTGGGCGCGGCATGGCCGCTTCGGGAGCCGGCGCGGGCGCGGACGGG
>JAQGLF010000316.1 GCA_028293025.1 Alphaproteobacteria bacterium | reverse complement strand
CGAACCTAAGGGCAGATTCCCACGCGTTACGCACCCGTGCGCCACTAGACCCGAAGGTCTCGTTCGACTTGCATGTGTTAGGCATGCCGCCAGCGTTCGTTCTGAGCCAGAATCAAACTCTCAAGTTGATGATCGACAACCACTCCGGGGAAAACCGAAGAGGAAGCCGGCATCTCCGGGAGCCGTTCCTGCACTTCACATATACTGTGGATATGTAACGAGACATGAGGCCTTCCATCAAAGCAAGCTTTGACGGACGACCCTTTGGAACGGCTGATTTTTTACCGATCCACGACACCCAGAGGTTGCCGTCGACCGGGGCCGCCGCCCACATGTCCCTTCATCTAAACCGACAATGTCAAAGAGCCGACGCGTCTCCCCTCCCCTGATCCGGGGCAACCGGGTTACCGATCGAGAAGACGCAAACGGGGACAGGCAACGCCGTGCCCCGCCGGTGGAGCCGCCATATATGGGCGGTACATCCACCCGTCAATGGCTTTTTTCAGCCCTTTTCTCCGCCGATCCGACAACCGGACGCGCCGGCGAGATGGATGGGGGAGGAGGTGCTGAAAAGGATCCGGCCGAAAGGCCGCACCCGCTCTGGACCAAGATAAGCCGCCGAAGCCGCGCTTCAAGGCCCTGGAGACTTGATTTTCAAAGATTTGCCAACCGATTGGCCGCGCCCGAAGCGCATTGTCCCAACAATGGGGGCGGCGTCCGGAAAAGGCCGGATCGAGCTTTCAGCGCCCTATATCGGGATCTTTACCGGCTCATCCTAAGGAGCGGGTTAACCCTCAGGCCCTATGGCGGCCGGAGCGAAGGACGGACCGGCAAGACAGTGACGGCGGCGGACAGGATCGAGGCGGCGGAGGAGATCGGCCTCACCCATCGGGTGCGGGGCGCCGTGCTGTGGCGCTCGGGCAGCCAGATCGCGGCGCAGCTCGTCACCTGGACGGCGACCTTCCTCGTCATCCGCCTCCTCAACCCGTCCGATTACGGCCTGTTCGCGATGACCCAGGTCGTCCTGATGTTCCTCAGCCTGATGAACGGCTACGGCTTCGCCAACGCGCTGGTCCGCAGCGAAAAGGTGACGCCGCTCGAGATCCGGCAGATGTTCGGCCTGCTCATCCTGCTGAACGGCGCGCTGGCGCTCGGGCAGATCCTGCTGGCGCCGCTCGCCGCCGCATATTTCCGCCAGCCGACGGTCGCGACCCTGCTGCAGATCCAGGCCCTGCTCTACGTCGCGACGCCGTTTATCGCCTTGCCCCAGGCCCTGCTCAGCCGCCGCATCGACTTTCGCGGCCAGGCGATGGTGGCGATGGTCTCGGCGCTGCTCAGCGCAGCGACCGCGCTCGCCTGCGCGGCGGCGGGATGGGGCGTCTGGACCCTGGTGGCGGCGCCCCTGGTCCTGTTCTGGACCCAGGCCGTCGGCCTCACCGCCGTCGCCCGCTCGCTGGTCTGGCCGAGCTTCCGCTTCAAGGGCGCCGGCCACCACATCCGCTATGGCGGGGCGATGGTCGCGATCCAGTGCTTCTGGTTCCTCCAGAGCCAGTCGGACGTGTTCATCGCCGGCCGCCTGGTCGCACCGCACCAGCTCGGCCTCTACACGACCTCGTTGTTCCTGACCCAGATCCTCGCCGGCAAGTTCGTGCCGCCGATCAACGAAGTGTCGTTCGCCGCTTATGCACGCATGCAGGACCGCCGCGACGCCGTCGCCGCGGCCTTTCTGAAGACGGTCCGGCTGGTGATGCTGATCGCCCTTCCCTTCTATGTCGGCCTGGCGACGGTGACCGAGCCGGTGGTGCTGACGGTGCTCGGCCCGAAATGGGCGGAGACCGTCCCGCTGGTCCGCGCGCTGGCGATGGCGATGCCGTTCCTCACCCTCCAGATCCTGTTCGCGCCGGCGACGAACGCGCTCGGCCGCCCGCGTGCGGCGCTGCGGGTGGCGATGGCCGGGGCGGCGATCATGCCCGCAGCCTTCCTGATCGGCAGCCGCTACGGCACGCTCGGCCTCGCCCGCGCCTGGCTGTTCGGCTTTCCAGTGCTGGCGGCGGCGACGGTCGCGCTGTCGCTGCCGGTGATCGGGGCCAAGCCGGCGGGACTCGCCCGCGCCATCGCCCCCGGCCTGCTCGCCAGCGCGGCGATGGCCGGGGCGGTCGCCGCGCTCGATTGGGCGCTGCCGGTCCTGCCGATGCCGGCGCGGCTGGCGATCCTCGCTTCGACCGGTGCCGCTCTCTATGCCGGGCTTCTATTTGCCTTCGCCCGGCCGCTGGTCGAAGAAGTGTTGGGGCTGGCGCTCGGGAGAGCCGTGCCGGCGGTCGTTCAGGCGCCCTGAATATAGCTGCGCATCGCTTCGGCTTCGTCCTCGATCCGCTGGATCCGATAGGCGACGAGATCGCCAATGGAGACGAGGCCGGTCAGGCGGCCACCCTCGACCACCGGCAGATGGCGGATGCGGCGGTGGGTCATCTGCGACAAGGCGGCGAGCGCCGGCATCGACGGCTCCGCGGTGATCGCCGGCGAGGTCATGACCTTGCCGACCGGCCAGTCGAGGATCTCGGCGCCGTCGCTCTTCAGGCAATAGATGACGTCGCGCTCGGACAGGATGCCGGAGACGCGGCCGCCTTCGGTCACCGGCAGGGCGCCGATTCGCCGTTCAGCAAGCAATGCGACCGCGTCCCGCACCGTCGCGTCGGCGGCGATGCTGAGGACCTCCCGGCCCTTGCGCTCGAGAATGGCGGCGATGGTCATCGGCCCGGCTCCTTTTTTTTGCCCGACTCGGCTTGAATGATCCCATGGCCACGGCCCAAATGGAAGCCATGCCCAGGCACGACCCGATTCCCGCCCACCGCGACCCCCGCGAGCTCGAGCGCGCGCACCGCGCCTGGATCCGGTACAGGAAGATGATGCGCTGGATGGCGCTTGCCGCCCTCGGCGCGGTGATCGCCGCTTTGGCCTTCCTCAAGGCGACCGGCACGCCGATGCCGCTCCACATGGTGATCGCGACCAGCCTTGGCGTCGGCCTCTCGGTGCTGCTCGGCACCGCCCTGATGGGCCTCATCTTCCTCAGCGATGCGGGCGGCCATGACGATGCCGCCTCGGGCCGGAGCGACCGGCCCGATACCGCCTCGCGCCGGAGCGACCGGCGATGAGCGACGAGAGGGGCGAGCCGATCCTGCGGGTGGTGCCGCGGCCGGGCGACATCAACGCCAACGGCCATATCTTCGGCGGCTGGGTGCTCAGCCAGATGGACATCGCCGCCGGCATCGTCGCCTCGCGCGAGGCGGACGGGCACGTCGCGACGGTGGCGATCGAGGCGATGGAGTTCATCGCGCCGATCCTCCTCCAGGACATCGTCTCGGTCTATGCGCGGGTCGAGCGGGTCGGCCGCACCTCGATCGGCATCCGCATCGAAGTGGTCGCCGACCGCGCCCGCGGCCGCGAGCAGGTGAAGGTCACGGAAGGGCTCTTCACCTTCGTCGCGCTCGACGAGGAGCACCGTCCGCGGCCCGTCAGGCGCGCCTGAGCCAGCCGGTCGGGGTTTCCCGTCCCTGGGCCGATCACTGGCCCGATCACTGGCCCCATCACTGGGTTGTGTAGGCGCCCTTGTACCAGCCCCTGCCCTGGTCCCAGCACCATTCGGTCGTCTTGTCGTCGAAGGTACAATAGACCCGGATCGAGAGTCCGGCTTTCCCCTGCCAGCAGGTCGCCGACACCGCTCCTCCGGGCTGGCTGAACTGGCCCGCCGTCCAGCCCGCGCCGTCCCAGCACCTTTCGATCACCCTGTAGCCGTCGGTGGAATAGACGCGAATGTGGATGGTGCCGCCGCCGTCCAGCCAGCTGACCGAAGCCGTGCCGACCGGAAATGCCGGATTGTCTGCCATGATTTTCCCCCTCCATTTGCGCCGATTCGCCGCGCGATGCGCGCGCAATCCCGCAGGGTCCGTCTTTCGGCCGCGTGTTGCAAGCAAATGCTTCGGACCGCCCGGTGAAGGCCTAGCTGCCTTTCTCGTCGACGTCGCGCGGCGGTCGCTCCTCGATCGTATAGACGAGCCGCGCCGTCACCTTCGCGTCAACCGCTTCGGACAAAAGAAAAAGGCGGCCGTCCCTAAGGACCGGCCGCCTCCTTCATGCGAAGTCGAACGCCTCAGGCGGCGGGCGCGATCTCGGTGTCGCCCTCGTCGGTGCGGGGGCGGCGCGTGCGGGGGCGGCGCGCCTTGGGCTCGCCGTCGCTCTCGACGATGGAGATGGCCGGCGGAAGCACGTCGAGCGCGATCCGCTCGCTTTCCGGCTCGACCGCGCGATTGGCGGCACGGGGACGGCGCTCCTCGCGCTCCTCGCGGGGTGGGCGCTCCGGGCGGAACTCGCCATTGCGCTCGGGGCGGAATTCGCGGCGCGGGCGCTCCGGACGCTCGCCCTCGGCGCGAAACGCCCGTTCGGGACGATCCTGGCGTTCCGGGCGCTCCTGGCGCTCGGGACGATCCTGGCGTTCCGGACGCTCGGCCCGTTCCGGGCGCTCGTCGCGCTCGTACCGGTCGTCACGCTCGTCGCCGTCGTCGCCGTCGGCCGCGTTCACCGCCTCGTCCTGATCCTCGTCCTCATCGGAATAATAATCGCCGCGCTGGCGGCGCTGCTCCTCGAAGCGAGCGCGATTCTCGTTGAGGGAGCGGTAATAATGCTCCGCGAACTGGAGAAAATATTCGGACTGGACGCGGTCGCCCTGCATCTGCGCGTCGCGCGCGAGCGATTTGTATTTCTCCAGGAGCTGGGCGGCATTGCCGCGCGAGCGATTGTCCTGGCGGTTGTTGCCCGGGTTCGGGCTCTGGTTCGGCGAGCGGGGTCCGCCGCCGCGGCCGCGTCTGCGGCCACCCTGACGATTGTTGATCAATTGTAAGTCCTCGTCCTCGTGGTCCTAATCAGCCACTTTGCCGGCCAGGCCCCTCCCGGCCGCAATCTTCGGCACGACCCCAAAGGCAGGCGACCGCATCATGCGGCCTCCGCCACCTCACGCTGCGACAGTCCGAGGACGTCTAAGCAATCGGGGGTCGGCGACGGTTGGCCTCACGCATCTTCGCTGTGAAGGGCCCCGTCCCTGTCCCCTATGTAGCCATGGCCGGATCGATTTCCAAGCGGAAAGATGATGATGTGAATTAATGACTTAGCACGAGGCAGCGCGGCGTCCCCGCAAGGTCGCGCCGGGCTTCGGCACGCAGGCCTCCGGCTTCGAACAAGGCAGCCACCACCGCCGACTGGCCAAGGCCGATCTCGAGGCAGGCGATGCCCTCTGCGAGCAGGGGGGGGATGGCGGCGGCGAGACAGCGATATTCCGCGAGGCCACGATCGCCGGCGAACAAAGCCTCGTGCGGCTCCCACAAGGCGACGTCGCGCGGAAGGACGGCGTCCTCCGCTACATAAGGCGGGTTGCAGAGGATGAGATCGAAGGGACCGTCGACGCCCTCCGCCCAGTCGCCGAGGCGGAAGTCGGCACGACCGGCGAGACCGAGCCGTCGGGCGTTGCGCCGGGCATAAGCGAGCGCCGCTTCGGACGCGTCGACGCCGAGCCCGCGCGCCTCCGGCCATTGGTCGAGCGCGGCGAGGAGGAGGGTGCCGGGACCTGTGCCGAGATCGAGGATGGTCCGCGGCCCGCCCACGCCGAAACGGTCGACCGCCGCGTCCAGCAGCGTCTCGCTGTCGGGCCGCGGGACAAGCACGCCCGGCCCCACCTCCAGCTCGATCGTCCAGAAGGCGCGCCGGCCGAGGATATAGGCGACCGGTTCGCGCGCCTCGCGACGGGCGACGAGGGCGTCGAAGGCGGCGGGCGCGTCGGCATCGAGTTGCGACAGCAGGAGCTGCTCGCGGCTGATATCGAGAGCGTGCGCCATCAGCAGCTCGGCGTCGAGGCGCGGCGTGTCGGAGGAGGCGGCGAGACGCTCGGCCGCGGCCCTCAGCGCCTCCCTCGCCTTCATCGCTCCGCCCTTTCAAGGGCGGAGATCAGGGAGTGGGATGGGACCGAAGCGGCTCGACGCCGCTGAGGGGCTGCGTCTTCGCCGGCATCGAGCCGGCTCAGCCACGGCCCAACCCGACCCCTCCCTAAACAGGGAGGGGCATTCTTCAGCTCATTGCTCATCCAGGCTCGCGAGGCGTTCGGCCTCGTCCTCGGCGATGAGGGCGGAGACCAGCTCCTCCAGCCCCGGGCCTTCGAGGATCTCGTCGAGCCGGTGGAGGGTGAGGTTGATCCGGTGATCGGTCACGCGGCCCTGCGGGTAATTGTAGGTGCGGATGCGCTCGGAGCGGTCGCCCGAGCCGACCATCGACTTGCGGGCGCCCGCCCGTTCCGACGCGATCCGCTCGCGCTCCAGCTCGTAGAGCCGGGTGCGGAGCACCTTCAGCGCCTTGGCCTTGTTCTTGTGCTGCGATTTCTCGTCCTGCTGGATGACGACGAGCCCGCTCGGCAAATGGGTAATGCGCACCGCGCTGTCGGTGGTGTTGACCGACTGCCCGCCCGGCCCCGACGAGCGATAGACGTCGATGCGCAGGTCCTTCTCGTCGATATGGACGTCGACATCCTCGGGCTCGGGGAGGACGGCGACGGTCGCGGCTGAAGTGTGGATGCGGCCGCCGCTCTCGGTCACCGGCACGCGCTGGACGCGGTGGACGCCGCTCTCGAACTTCAGGAGGGCGAAGACGCCGGCGCCGGTCACCGACGCGACCACCTCCTTGTAGCCGCCCAGCTCCGCCGGGCTCGCCGAGATCAATTCGACCCGCCACCCCTTATGCTCGGCATAGCGCTGGTACATGCGGAACAGGTCGCCGGCGAACAGGGCCGCCTCGTCGCCGCCGGTGCCGGCGCGGATCTCGAGCATCGCCGGACGGTCGTCGGCGGCGTCGCGCGGCAGCAGCCGCAGCGCCAGCGCCCGCTCGGCGTCCAGCAGGAGACGTTCGAGCTCGGCCGCTTCCTCCGCCGCCATCTGGCGGATTTCGGAATTCGGATCGACCAGCATGTCCTTGAGCAGGCCCAATTCGGCGCGGAGACGGCGAAGCTCGCGCGCCGCCGCGGCGACCGGCTCGACCTCGGCATAATCCTTGGACAAGCGGACGAAGGCGTCCGGCGCCAGATCGCGCGAATTCATGGCGGACTGAAGCTCGTCCCGCCGCGCCTCGATGGCGGCGATGCGCGTATCGGAGATCGAGGTCATTACGGGCCCCGACAATCCTGTGGCGCGTAGACCGTCCAGCCTTCCATGATGGGTCCACGGCCGACCTTGGCCAACTTGCCTGCCAGATGGTCGCCAAACGCCTCATTGAGCGGAATATTTTCCTGCTCTCCGCTCTCCAGATCCTTCACCGCCGCCTCGCCGCGCGCCAGCTCGTCGTCGCCGAGGATGATCGCGTAGCGGGCGCCGCTGGCATCGGCTTTCTGCATCCGCCGCTTCATATTGCCGCGAAAGGCCATTTCGCAGGCGATGCGGGCGCGGCGCAGATCGGCGGCAATGCCGGTCGCCGCTTCCTCGGCTGCAGGCCCAAGCGGGACGAGGGCGACATCGATCCGCGCCGCCTTCGGCGTGTCGATCAGCATCGACAGGCGCTCGATCCCGGCAGCCCATCCGACGGCCGGCGTCGCCGGTCCGCCGAGGCTCTCGATCAGCCCGTCATAGCGCCCGCCGGCGATGACCGCGCTTTGCGCGCCGAGATCCTCCGTGACGAATTCGAAGGCGGTGTGGCGGTAATAATCGAGGCCGCG
>JAQGLF010000305.1 GCA_028293025.1 Alphaproteobacteria bacterium | reverse complement strand
GAGCGACGGGCACTGCCCGCCACAAGGAGGAAGGCGGGCCGCGGGTCAAGCCCGGGGTGACGCAGGGGCTATTTCCCCCGCTTCTTGCGGTGGCTGTCGAGATCGAGGACCGCGGATTCGTCGTCGGGCTGGAGCAGTCCGAGCCGCCGCGCGACCTCCTGATAGGCTTCCTCGACGCCGCCCAAATCCTGGCGGAAGCGGTCCTTGTCGAGCTTCTGGTTGGTCTTGGCGTCCCATAGCCGGCAGCCGTCCGGACTAATCTCGTCGGCGAGGATGACGCGCGCATATTCGCCGTCCCACACCCGCCCGAACTCGAGCTTGAAGTCGATCAGGCGGATCCCGATCGCCGCGAACATGCCCGACATGAAGTCGTTCACGCGGATCGCCATGTCGGCGATGTCGTTCATCTCGTCCTGGGTCGCCCAGCCGAAGCAGGCGATATGCTCGTCGGCGATCATCGGGTCGCCGAGCGCGTCGTCCTTGTAATAATATTCGATGATGGTGCGCGGCAGCTGGGTGCCTTCCTCGATCCCGAGGCGCTTCGAGAGCGAGCCCGCAGCGACGTTCCGGACCACCACCTCGATCGGGATGATCTCGACCTGGCGGATCAGCTGCTCGCGCATGTTGATGCGGCGGATGAAATGGGTCGGGACGCCGATCGTCTGGAGCGCGGTGAAGATGTGCTCGGAGATGCGGTTGTTGATCACGCCCTTGCCGCTGATCGTGCCGCGCTTCTGCGCGTTGAACGCGGTTGCGTCGTCCTTGAAATACTGGATGAGCGTGCCCGGCTCCGGACCCTCGTAGAGGATCTTGGCCTTGCCCTCATAAATCTGGCGGCGGCGAGCCACGGTGCAGAGTCACTCCAACAGAAACCGGAAGGAGCGCGGGCTATAAGCGAGGAGCGCGGTGCGTGCTAGTCCGCGCTCCTCGCATGCCGTCAGACGCGGCGGGAAGGCTTCCCTTGAGGCCGCCAGGGTGCGCTCCATTCAATCCGGTGGAGGGCTTTGAGGCTGTCTCCGATCGTCCGCGCGGCGCCGGAAAGGGCGTCGTGAATGCCGCCGTTGAGCTCGGCTCGGGCAGCTCTGTATTGGCGGTCAAAAATCTCGTCGATCATGGTGACCATCCTTTCGTCTGTTTCGCCGGCTCAAAGCGCCAGCGGATCGGTGTTGAAGCAGTCGTTGGCGGGGGTGAGCACGCGCTCGATCAGCTGCAGTCGGCGAGCTTCATCGAGCGCTCGCCATGCCCTCGCGGTCGAGCGCCGGGCATTGGCCTCGGCGACCCGCACCGCAGGTCCGTCTTCGATGAACACACGGGGGCTTAGGCCATAAGCCATGGCATTCTTCCTTCCTTGCTGTGGGCCGCCGGCGATGGGCTGGGAGGGGAGGGGAACCTTCCTCGCCGGCGGCTGACTTTCATCTAGGATTCGAGCGATCGTTTCGCCAATCAAACACTCGACAGAGGCGATTAACTGGCCTTATGAGTATCCCAGCGAAACGCGCTTTTCGACGGCAACTCAAATTGAGGAAAGAATGCCCATGCGACGGCTTCCTCCGCTGGCGGCGATCCGGGCCTTCGAAGCGGCCGCGCGAACCGAGAATTTTACTGCCGCCGCGGCCGAGCTCGGAATGACTCAGGCCGCGGTTTCCTATCAGGTGAAAAGCCTCGAAGAGCGGCTCGGCGCGCCCTTGTTCGTGCGCGAAAAGGGTCGCGCCCGGCTGACTCCGCTCGGCGCCCGGTTGCTCCCCGCTTTGTCGAGCGCGTTCGATTCGATCGAGGCCGCATTCGCTAGCCACCGCGAGGAGGACGAGACGTTGCTGTCGGTGACGACGACCCACACGTTCGCCAATACGTGGCTGGCGTGGCGGCTCGGCAGCTTTCAGATGGACCATCCCGACCTTGCGGTGCGCATGACGACGAGCAACGAGCTGTGCGACCTCCGTTCGGGCGACGCCGACGTCGCGATCCGCGCCGGCGCCGGCGGCTGGGAAGGCCTCGAGCACCACCAATTGTTCACATCGAGCTTCACGCCGATGGCCAGCCCCGAATGCCTTGCCGAGGTCGAACGCAAGCTTGGCCGCAAGCTCGAGCCGCGCGACATTCCGAACCAAAACCTGATCAACCCCAGCGACGACTGGTGGCAGCAATGGTTCTCGGACAATGGCGTCGCTGCTGATGAAGCGGTGCTTCGGCGGCCCGGAATCCGCCTCGAGAACCAAGCCAACGAGGGTCATGCGGCGATGGCCGGGCAGGGGTTCGCCTTGCTGACGCCGTTGCTGTGGAAAGGCGACGTCGCGGCCGGCCGGCTCGCGGTTCCGTTCCCGGACCGGGTGTCGGCGCGGGGCTGGGCCTATTGGCTGGTTTATCCGAAAGAGCGGCGGATGGTGCCGAAGGTCAAGCGCTTCCGCGAGTGGCTGCTGGAAGAGATGGAACGAGCCGTCGAAGACCTCGACGGCGGCTGGAGCCGCAAGGAGCCCGGTCGCGGAGCCATGCAGATTTCGCGGCCTTCCTGAGGAAGAAAACCAGGCGCCGATTGACCTGAAGCTCGCGCGTCCCCGCGAGTCGTTGTCTCTGCGCGGGACAGTTGCATCAAGATTCGTGATTAATTTTCCGATTAAGCGCAGAGGGTTAACGATTCTGCTTGCGCGCATCCCCGATTCTCTGTTCCGCCTTCGCTAATTCGAAGGAAGAACAAGCGGTTGCGCGTCGCCCGTGGGCGAAAGGAGCGCAGTGGGGCATTTGGCGGTTCAAGAGCGTAGAATTGCTCGCACGCGGCGCGGGTCGCTGCTCTGCGCCTGCGCCGCCATCGCCCTGGTTTCCCGGCCGGCGCCCGCAGCGCCGCCCTCGGGTCCGGCGACCCAGGCTTCGGTCGGCGCCGGTCCGCAGGCTGGGGTCGACGCCAGCGCCCTGGCGAAAAATCTCCCATCGCTGAACGGCGCCCCGGAGACGTTCGACCAGCCTATTGTCGTACCGTGGCGTGCTCCCGATCAAGCTCGCTCTCCCGCAAAACAGGACGACCTCGACGGGCTTTCGCGTAGCGGTCCGAATCGCTTGTCGGTCGATCGCGGATTGTTCGACATCCGTGTGGATGCGCCGCCGACGTCGGGCTCGCCGGACCCCGGCCAGGGGGCCGCCGTGGAACCCGGCGCCGGCGCACCGGCCCTTATCCCGCCGGTTCCGGTGCCGCCTCCGCCGGTGGACGTCGACCGGCTGTTGGTCACCGGCCAGGCAGCGCCGCCGGCCGACCAGGCGCGGATCGAGAACGGCGCCGTCATTCTGACGGCCGGCCCAAACGCTGAAAGCGAGCAAGGCAATGGGCCGCCGACCGCTCTTCCTTCGCCGCCTGGAAGCGTCACGAATCAAGGCAACGGCCCTCCGGCAGACGCGGGGCCGCCGGCGAGCCCCGGATTTGGTCCGCCCGCCGACGCTGGGCCTCCAGCGGCTCCGGGCAATGGCCCGCCGCCCGACGCGGGGCCTCCAGTCGATTCGGGGAGTGGAAGCGGCCCGCCGCTCGATGCCGGCCCTCCACCGCCGCCGCCGCCCGAAGCCGGACCGCCTCCGCCGCCGCCGCCTGCAACTGAGGAAACGAATAACGGCAACGGCCCGCCGGTCGATGGCGGTCCTCCGGCTGATCCGGGGCATGGGGTCGGTAACGGTCCGCCGCCCGAGGCCGGGCCTCCACCGCCGCCTGCGCCCGAAGCCGGACCGCCTCCTCCGCCGCCTCCTGCAACTGAGGAAACGAATAACGGCAACGCCCCGCCGGTCGATGGCGGTCCTCCGGTTGATCCGGGGCATGGGGACGGCAACGGTCCGCCGCCCGAGGCCGGGCCTCCACCGCCTCCGCCTCCGCCGCCGCCTGCAACTCC
>JAQGLF010000286.1 GCA_028293025.1 Alphaproteobacteria bacterium | reverse complement strand
TGACCTTGCCGAGAAAGCCCGAGCGGAACAGGCGAAGCACGCGGTCCGCCTGGAGCAGGGCGCCGAGCAGCCGCCGGGCGCTGTCCGGGTCCCAGGCGCGGGGCGCGACATCCTCCTCGAAGGGAATGGCGGGATCGACCTCGTTCGGCGCGGGGCTGATCCGCACCTTATGGCCGGCCTCGGCGAGCAGGGCTGTCGCCTCGCGATGGAATTCGGCGACCGACATCGGCCGCAGCTTCAGCCGGCGGAGTCCGGCGGCGTCCGAGAAGGTGAAGCTGCCGTCGACGAGGTCGAAGCCAAGCTCGAACGGGCCGCCGGCGCCGTGGAGCGGCTCGGTCCGCAGGCCGCGCGGATGGAGATGGAGGGCGAGGTGCCAGCCATGGTTGCGCCAGGGCAGCAGCGCCACCGCCGTCTTGCCGGCGATCTGGCTGAACAGATGAAGCGCGACGATGGTCGGGCGGTCGCGCGCCTCGCTGAGCTCGGGCCATTGCGCCTGTTCCGCCATCCTCTTCCTCCTTGCGAGGCTTCAAAGCCCCCCTAAACTCGGTTACGGCGCCCGCCATGGCAAGTGACACACATACACTTGAGGCCGATCTGCTCGACCGGGTCGCTGCCGCGCCCGACCTCCAGGCGCTGGAGGCGGAAAGGGTGGCGGTGCTCGGCAAGCAGGGCGCGGTGACAGCCCTGCTCAAGTCGCTTGGCGGCATGACGCCGGAGCAGCGCCAGGTCGAAGGCCCGCGTATCCACGCGTTGCGCGAAGCCGTTACCGAGGCGATCGCCGCGCGCAAGGCGACGCTGGAGGCGGCCGAGCTCGACCGCCGGCTCGCGACTGAAACGCTCGACATGACGCTGCCGGTCGAGATGGGGCCGCAGGGCAGCGTCCACCCGGTCAGCCAGGTGATGGACGAGCTGGCCGAGATTTTCGCCGATCTCGGCTTCTCGGTCGCGACCGGGCCGGAGATCGAGGACGACTGGCGCAACTTCACCGCGCTCAACATCCCCGAAAGCCACCCGGCCCGGGCGATGCACGACACTTTCTATTTTCCGCGGCCGGAAGGCGGCGGCGATGCGGCGCTCGACCCCGGCTTCGCCACCAATGCCGCGCGCATGCTGCTGAGGACCCACACGTCGCCGGTGCAGATCCGGACGATGCAGGCGCAGCAGCCGCCGATCTACATCATCGCGCCGGGCCGCACCTACCGCTCCGACAGCGACGCCACCCACACGCCGATGTTCCACCAGGTCGAAGGGCTCGTCCTCGACCGCGGCATCCATCTCGGCCATCTCAAATGGACGCTGGAGACCTTCCTCAAGGCGTTCTTCGAGCGCGACGACATCGTGCTGCGGCTGCGGCCGAGCTATTTCCCCTTCACCGAGCCGTCGGCCGAAGTCGACGTCGGCTACACGATGGTGGGCGGCCGGCGGGTGCTCGGCGGCAGCGACGGCTGGATGGAGCTGCTCGGCTCCGGCATGGTCCATCCCCGCGTCATCGCCGCCTGCGGGCTCGATCCGGACGAATGGCAGGGCTTCGCCTTCGGCTGCGGCATCGACCGGCTGGCCATGCTCAAATACGGCATGGACGATCTGCGCGCCTTCTTCGACGGCGATCTGCGCTGGCTGAAGCATTACGGCTTCTCCGCGCTCGACGTGCCGACTTTGTCGGGGGGAGTGGGGGCATGAAGTTCACCCTCTCCTGGCTGAAGGAGCATCTCGACACCGGCGCCTCCGTCGGCGAGATCGCCGAGACGCTCACCCGCATCGGGCTCGAGGTCGAGGGCATCGAGAATCCGGCGGAGAAGCTGGCCCCTTTCACGATCGCCAAGGTGCTGACCGCCGCGCCGCACCCGCAGGCGGACAAGCTGCAGGTTCTGACCGTCGACGCCGGCACCGGCGAGGCGATCCAGGTGGTCTGCGGTGCGTCCAATGCCCATGCCGGCATGCTCGGCGTGTTCGGCGCGCCCGGCGCCTACGTCCCGGGCGCCGACATCATTCTCAAGGTCGCGTCGATCCGCGGCGTCGAGAGCCGCGGCATGATGTGCTCGGTCCGCGAGCTCGAGCTGGGCGACGACCATACAGGCGTCATCGAGCTGGCGGCGGACGCGCCGGTCGGTGCCGCTTATGCCGCGTGGGCGGGGCTCGACGATCCGGTGATCGACGTCGCCGTCACTCCCAACCGGCAGGATTGCATGGGCGTTCAAGGCATCGCCCGCGACCTCGCCGCCGCCGGCCTCGGCACGCTGAAGGCGGTTGACGTCAAGGAGGTCCCGGGCGCCTTCCCCTGCCCGATCGAGATCCGCACCGAGGATCCTGAAGGCTGCCCGGCCTTTTACGGCCGCGCGATCCGCGGCGTCCGCAATGGCGCGTCGCCCGCCTGGCTGCAGCAAAGGCTGAAGGCAGTCGGCCAGCGGCCGATCAGCGCCCTGGTCGACATGACCAATTACATCATGCTGAGCTACGGCCGGCCGCTCCACGTCTACGATCTGGCGAAGCTCGAGGGCGCGCTCGTCGCGCGGCGCGCCCGCGACGGCGAGGAGATGCTGGCGCTCAACGGCCGCAGCTATGCGCTCGACCCGTCTATGACGGTGATCGCCGACGACGTTCATGTCCACGATATCGGCGGCATCATGGGCGGCGAGGGATCGAGCGTCACCGAGGCGACGACCGATATCCTGATCGAATGCGCCTATTTCGATCCGGAGCGGATCGCGCTGACCGGGCAGAAGCTCGGCCTCACCTCCGACGCCCGCACCCGCTTCGAGCGCGGCGTCGATCCGGCCTTCCTCGACGCCGGCCTCGCTTTGGCGACGCGGATGGCGATCGACCTCGCCGGCGGCGAAGCGTCCGAGATCGTCCGCGCGGGCACGCCGCCGCTTCCGGACAGGAATGTCGACTACCGCCCCGCCCGTGCCCGGGAACTGGGCGGCGTCGACATTCCCGCGCCGCGCCAGCGCGATATCCTCGAGCGGCTCGGCTTCGGCGTCGAGGAGGGTGAGACGTGGCGAATCGCAGTGCCCTCCTGGCGGCGCGACGTCGACGGATCGGCCGATATCGTCGAGGAGGTCGTCCGCATCCACGGCTACGACAAGGTCGAGGCCGTGCCCCTCCCCCGCGCGCCGAGCGTGGCGCGGCCGACGGCGACGGTGGAGCAAAAGCTCGAGCGCAAGGTGCGCCGCACCGCCGCCGCGCGCGGGTTCAACGAGGCGGTGACCTGGAGCTTCATCGCCGAGGCCGAGGCGGCGCCGTTTGGCGGCAGTGCCTGGATCCTCGAAAATCCGATCAGCGAGGAGATGAAGGCGATGCGGCCCTCGCTCCTCCCCGGCCTGCTCGCCGCCGCCCGCCGCAACCGCGCCCGCGGCGCCGGCAGCATCCGCCTGTTCGAAATCGGACGGCGTTATCTCGCCGAGGGTGAACGGCCCGCCCTCGGGCTGGTGCTCGCCGGCGACCGCAAGCCGCGCGACTGGCGCGGCGGCAAGGCACGCGGCTTCGATGCCTTCGACGCCAAGGCCAAGGCGCTGGCCATCCTCGCCGCCGCCGGCGTGCCGGTCGACAATCTCCAGACCCTCGGCGGCGCCTCCGGCGTCTATCATCCTGGCCGCTCCGGCCGCCTCTGCCTCGGCCCGAAAAACGCGCTCGCGGAATTTGGCGAGCTGCATCCGTCCATTTTGCGGGCCTTCGACCTCGACGGCCCGGTGGCGGCGGCCGAGATTTTCCTCGACGCCATCCCGCAGAAGCGTGCCTCGGGCCACATGCGCGAGGCTTACCAGCCGCCCGCGCTGCAGGCGGTGACCCGCGACTTTGCCTTCCTCGTCGCCGGGGATGCGCCCGCCGACGCGCTGCTCCGCGCCGTCCGCGGCGCCGACCGGCAGGCGATCGCCGCCGTCCGCCTGTTCGACGTTTTCACCGGCGAGGGCGTGCCCGCGGGGCAGAAGTCGCTCGCGATCGAAGTGACGCTCCAGCCCGGCGAGAAGAGCTTCACCGACGAGGATCTGAAGGCGATCTCCGACCGCATCCTCGCCGCCGCCGCCAAGGCCGGCGCGCGCCTGCGTGACTGAGCCGGAAGAGCAGGTCCGCGCCGCCTTCGTCACTCAGGCGGGCTGGTGCGACCGGCTCGGCGCGCCGTTCACCGCCCTGCTCTGCCGGCTGCTCGGCGATCGCCTCGGCCGCTCGACCGAATTGGGGCGTCAGGTGCTCCGCTGGCCGGGCAATGGCGATCCGTTCGTGGACGCCCTCGCCCTGCGCCTGTGCGGCGGCCTCCACGCCCTCGTCCGGCGCGGCGATGCACCCTCCCTCGCCCAATTCTATCCGCCTTCCGACATGCCGGAGGCGGAGAGCCTGTGGGCGGCGCTGCGGCCGGTGCTGGCCGACCCGGCCTTGCTCCCGTGGCTCGGCGGCGCGCCCCAGACCAACGAGGTCGGTCGCGCCGCATTGCTGATGAGCGGCCTGCTCGTCATCGCCGACCGTTTCCCGCAGCCGCTCGAATTGCTCGAGCTCGGCGCCAGCGCCGGCCTCAACCTGCACCTCGACAATTATGGCTACGATCTCGGCGGGCTCCATGCCGGCGATCCGGCCTCGCCGCTCCGCCTGAAACCGAATTGGACCGGTCCGCCGCCGCCGGACCGCGCGGTGGCGATCGCCGGCCGGCGCGGCGTCGACCTCAATCCGCTCGACCCGCGGCAGGACGGGGAACGGCTGCTCGCCTATGTCTGGCCCGACCAGCAGGCACGAATCGCCCGGCTCGAGACGGCGCTCGCGCTCGCCGCCGGCGATCCTCCGCTTGTGGATCGCGGCGACGCCGCCGAGTGGCTAGAAGCCAGGCTGGCCGAGCCCGCCGCCGGCGGCGTCACGCGGGTCGTGCTCCATTCGGTCGCCTTCCACTATTTTCCGGCCGCGACGCAGGCCCGGATTACGGCGATGATCGCCGAGGCCGGCGCCACCGCCGCGGAAGAGTCACCGCTCGCCTGGCTGCGCTACGAAACCGAGCCCGACGAGGACCGCTTCACCCTCCGCCTCCGCCTCTGGCCGAGTGGCGAGGAGCGGCTGCTCGCTTCCTGCGACCCGCACGGCAATCGGGTCGATTGGCTCGCGGGATAGAAACTGTTCGAAAGATAATCGAAACACCGTTCCGGGCTGACCGTGACCGGCTTCAGCCGTTGAGCGCGTTGATCGCGGCGTGGACGCGCGCTTCCGCGTCGCGGCGCTTCAGGCCCGGCGGGATCGGCTCGCCGAAGCGGAGGGTGACGATGCCCGGCCTCTTGCCGAGCAGATTGCGCCCCCAGACCCGGCCGCTGTCGAGCGCGAGCGGGACGATCGGCAGGTTGAGCGCGCGATAGAGGCCGGCGAAGCCCGGCTGCAGCGGCGGCGTCTCGCCATGGGGCACCCGCGTCCCTTCGGGGAAGATGACCACCGGCCGCCCTTCCGCGATCGCCTCCCCGGCTGCCTTGACCATATGGCGGAGCGCGGCCGCGCCGCCGTCGCGGTCGACCGGGATCATCCCATAGCGTCGCGCCAGCCAGCCCCACATCGGGATGCGGGCGAGCTCCTGCTTCATCACCACCGCCGGATTGCGGAGCAAAGCCGTCAATTCCAGCGTCTCCCACATCGATTCGTGCTTGGCGGCGATCAGCACGCCGCCTTCGGGCACCTTTCCCTCGATCCGGGTGCCGATGCCGAGGATCAGGCGGGCGCAGGCGCCGTGGAAGCGGGCCCAGGCATTGGCGACGCCGCGCACGCCGCTCCGCCGGAAGGGCAGAATCAGCACTCCAAGCACGACGAACGCCAGGGTGCCGCCGTAGAAAGCCAGCAGGAAGAGAAGCGAGCGCAGGGCCGCCATGCGCCGCGTCAGATGCCGACGAGCACCGCCGCCCGGCGCAGCAGATATTTGTTATATTCCATGAACAATTGCCGGAAGCTCGGATTGCTCTCGATCGCGTCGCCGAGCACGGGCGCCGAATCGCCGAGCTGGCGGGACAGCTCGAAGCGCGCGCGGGGCATGTGCCAGTCGGTGGTGACGAGGCGGACGCTGGTCAGATGCCGCCGCTTCAGCCAGCGCGCCACCTCCTCGGCATTGGAGCGGGTGTCGACCGATTCCCGGCCGAGATCGATGCAGCAGGCGAAGAGCGGCGCGCTGCCCGGATAGCGGCCGGCGAGATCGGCGGGGCGCACCGTCCGGTCGACGCCGGAGACCAGCATCCTTTTCGCCCGCTGGCGCCGGAGCAGATCGAGCCCGCGCTCCATCCGGTTGGCGCCGCCGGTGAGGACGACGATGGCGTCGGTCTGGCGGTCGTCCGCCGGACGCGGCAGCAGCACGGCGAACAGAGCGTAGCCGAGCACATAGAGAAGCGCGAGGGCGGAGAGGATGCGGGCGATCACAACATCCGCCCCAATGCACGAAGGATGGTGGACCGCGCCACCAGCATCGCCAGCAGGACGCCCAGCACCGGCAAGGCGACGAGCAGCACCCATGCGCCGACGGGAAGCTGGGCCGAGCCGATCAGGTCCGAACCAAGGGCCGAGACGCGCGTGCCGATCAGCACCAGCACCAGGGCGGCGCCGGCGAGGCCGATGCCGCCGCCGAACAAGGCGTCGAGCGCGATCCGGCGCTGGAACAGCCGCGCGACCTGGACGTCTGTCGCGCCCATCAGATGCAGCACCTCGATCGTGCCGCGATGCATGTCGAGCGCGGCGCGGGCGGCGAGCACCACCGTCGCCGAGGTGGCGGCGATCATCATCAGCACGAGCGCGGCGGCGAGCCATTTGAGCGAGGAGATGAGCTGCCCCAGCGGCCCCAGCCAGTCGCCGTTGCGGTCGAGCCGGGCGGAGGGCACGGCGCGGGCGAGCGCCTCCTTCACCTCGTCGAGCCGGGCGCCGCCGCCGGGGCCGAGATCGGCGTCGATCATAGCCGGGATCGGAAGGTCGGCTTCGGTCCCGCCGGCGCCGAGCCAGGGCTCGAGCAGCCGGTTGATCTCGGCCGGGGTGAGGCGGCGGATCTTCTTCACCCCCGGCAGGCGCTGGAGCAGGCCGACGGCGCGGGCGGCGTCCGCCTCGCGGACGTCCGGATTGGGCGCCATGATCTGGATCGTGACGCGGTCGCCGACGGCGGCGTTGAGGCTGGCGGCGGCGCTGCCCAGCCCCATGCCGGCGGCGGCGGCGAGCACGGTCAGGAACATCATGATCGCGATCACCCAGGGCATCGGCCCGGCCAGCCGCCCCTCGGGCAGCAGCCGCCGGTCGGCGGCGCCGAACCTGCGCATGCCGCCTTTCATGAATCGGCCCGCCGCGGCGGGTTGCGCAACGCGCCGGTCGGATCGAGCAGCTCGCCGCGGTCGAGCCGCAGCATGTCGGCGCGGCCGATGCTGGAGATGAGGTGGAGATCGTGGGTGGCGACGACGACGGTGGTGCCGAGGCTG
>JAQGLF010000246.1 GCA_028293025.1 Alphaproteobacteria bacterium | reverse complement strand
CCAGCACAGGCTTCGCCGAGACGAAGCGGCTGATGCGCAGCCTCAACCTCGCCACCGTCTGCGAGGAGGCGGCCTGCCCCAATATCGGCGAGTGCTGGACGAAGAAGCACGCGACGGTGATGATCCTGGGCGATACCTGCACCCGCGCCTGCGCCTTCTGCAACGTCAAGACCGGCATGCCGCGCGCCGTCGACCCGCTGGAGCCCGAGCATGTCGCCACCGCGGCCGCCGAGCTCGGCCTCACCCATATCGTCGTCACCTCGGTCGACCGCGACGATTTGCCCGACGGCGGCGCGAACCAGTTCATCCGCGTGATCGAGGCGCTGCGGCGCAACACGCCGTCGACGACGATCGAGATCCTGACGCCCGATTTCCGCAACAAGCCGGAAGCGGCGGTGGCGGCGATCGTCGCCGCCCGGCCCGATGTCTACAACCACAATCTCGAGACGGTGCCGCGGCTCTATCCGACGATCCGGCCCGGAGCGCGTTACTACGCCTCACTCCGCCTGCTCGAGAGCGTCAAGCGCCAGGATCCGACCATCTTCACCAAATCGGGGCTGATGGTCGGCCTCGGCGAGCAGCGGCTCGAAGTGCACCAGGTGATGGACGACATGCGCTCGGCCGACGTCGATTTCCTGACCATGGGGCAATATCTGCAGCCGACGCCGCGCCATGCCAGGGTCGAGGAGTTCGTCACCCCCGCCGCTTTCTCGGCTTATGCGGCGATCGCCCGCGCCAAGGGCTTCCTGCTCGTCGCCGCCTCGCCGCTCACCCGCTCGAGCTATCATGCGGGCGACGATTTCGCGAAGATGAAGGCGGCCCGCGAAGCCAAGCTCGCGTCGGCGCGTTAGTCCCTCCATGCCCCGGCACACCGAAACCCGGAACCTGCCCTACCCGCCCGAGCAGGTGTTCGACCTCGTCGCCGATGTCGGCCGCTACCAGGAATTCCTGCCCTGGGTGGCGGCGACCCGGGTCCGCTCGAACAGCGGGACGATGATGATCGCCGACCTCGTCGTCGGCTTCGGCGCGCTGAAGGAGACCTTCGCCTCGCGCGTCACCAAGGAGCGGCCGAGCCGCATCCTTGTCGAATATATCGATGGGCCGCTGAAATATCTCCACAACAGCTGGAAGTTCCGGCCCGACGGGAAGGGCGGCACCGCCATCGACTTCTGCGTCGACTTCGCCTTCAAGTCCCGGATCTTCGAGAGCCTGGCCGGCCAGATGTTCGACCGGGCGCTGCGGCGGATGATCCAGGCCTTCGAAGACCGCGCCCACCAGCTTTACGGCGGCTCTCAGCTGGCCGGAGCGGGCGCCGGCATCAGCAGCTCGAGCGCGCAAAGCGCCGCCTGAAGGCGGACGCCGCCGCGGCCGAGGTCGCCGAACGCCTTGGTGTCGGCGAAGATCTCCTTCGGATCGGCGCCGCGCCGGGCGCGGGCGAAGACCACCGTTCCGACCGGCTTGCGCGCGCTGCCGCCGTCCGGCCCGGCAATGCCGGTGATCGCAACGGCGGTGTCGGCGGAGCTGCGCGCCAGCGCCCCCTGGGCCATTGCCCAGGCGACCGCGATCGAGACGGCGCCGAACGTGTCGACCACCTCGTCGCTGATGCCGAGCATCTCCGTCTTCGCCTCGTTCGAATAAGTGACGAAGCCGGCCTCGACGACGTCCGACGAGCCGGCGATCTCGGTCAGGGCGGCGGCGACGAGCCCGCCCGTGCAGCTCTCGGCGGTGACGACACGAAGCCCCGCGGCGCGATTGGCTTCGACCACCTTGCGCGCCGCTTCGACCAGCTCTTCCGGCAGGATGTAATCGCGGACCTCGCTCATTCGTCCTCCGGGAGCCGGACGGTGGCCGCCGCCTGTGCCGCAATGCCTTCGCCGCGGCCGGTGAAGCCCAGTCGCTCGGTCGTGGTCGCCTTGACGCTAATCCTCGCGGCGGGCAGCCGCAACAGGCCGGCGATGTGCTGCCGGATCGCGTCCCGATACGGGCCGAGTTGCGGCGCCTCGCAGATCAGGGTCGCGTCGACATGATCGATCCGGCCGCCGCGCGCCTCGATCAGCGCCCGCGCATGTTCGACGAACAGCGAGGAGGGGGCGCCGCGCCATTGCGGGTCGGAAGGGGGGAAGTGAACCCCGATATCGCCTTCGCCGATCGCGCCGAGCAAGGCGTCGGTAATGGCGTGGAGCAGGACGTCGGCGTCGCTATGGCCCTTGAGGCCGCGCGGATGGGGGATGCGGATGCCGCCGAGCCACAAGGCCTCGCCCTCGCCGAAGGCATGGACGTCGAAGCCAAGGCCGGTGCGGGCGACCAGCCGCGCCGCGAGCGCCTGGTCGGCGCGGACGAAATCCTGCTCGTAAGTGAGCTTCTCCAACGCCGCATCGCCTTCGACCATCGCGACCTCGAGACCGGCGGCGCGGGCGATCTGCGCGTCGTCGGTCGCCGGCGGGCCGCTCCAGGCGCGATGGGCGGCGAGGATCGGCGCGAAGCGGAAGGCCTGCGGCGTCTGTACCCGGACCAGCAAGTCGCGGGCGACCGCCTCGCCGAGTGACGACTCCGCGCAAGCGAGCGTGTCGACCACCGGCAGCACGGGCACGGCCGCTTCATAGCCGTCCAGCGCCGCCAGCAACCTGTCCACCACCGAAGGCGGCACGAACGGCCGCGCCGCGTCGTGGATCAGCACCCGGGCGGCGCCCCCGTCGGCGGCGATCGCCTCCAGCCCGCTGTGCGCCGAATCCTGTCGCTCCGCGCCGCCGATGATGGGGGAGGGGAGGCGCCCGTCGCCCATGGCATCACGGAACAGAGCCTCCTGGCCCGCTCCGATCACCACGCGAATGTCATCCAGGCCCGCCGCGTGCAGCCGGTCCACGGCGTGAGCGAGGACGCTCCTGCCGCCGATCCGCCGATATTGCTTGGGCAGATCGCCGCCGGCGCGGCTGCCGGAACCCGCCGCGACCACCAGCGCCACCGTGCGTTCCGTTTCCGCCATATGCGGCACCTAGCCGAGCCCCGCCTTGCCCGCCAGCGGCTTTGCCCTTATCTCCGCGCCTCCCATGATCAGCCTCGCGCCCATCCAGATCGGCCCCGTCCGCATCGACACGCCGGTGATCCTGGCGCCGATGACGGGCGTTACCGACCGCCCGTTCCGGCGGATCGTCAAACGCTACGGCGCGGGCCTCACCGTCACCGAGATGATCGCCAGCCAGGCGATGATCCGCGAGACCCGCCAGTCGCTGCAAAAGGCGGCCTGGGACCCGATCGAGGAGCCGGTGTCGATGCAGCTCGCCGGCTGCGCCCCGGCCGAAATGGCCGAGGCCGCGAAGCTCAACGAAGATCGGGGCGCGGCGATCATCGACATCAACATGGGCTGCCCGGTCAAAAAGGTGGTCAATGGCGAGGCCGGCTCGGCGCTGATGCGCGACCTCAAGCTCGCCGCGGCGATCGTCGACGCGACGGTGAAGGCGGTGAAGGTGCCGGTGACGCTGAAGATGCGGATGGGCTGGGACCATTCCAGTCTCAACGCGCCCGAGCTCGCCCGCATCGCCGTCGATCTTGGCGTGCAGATGATCACCGTCCACGGCCGCACCCGCTGCCAGATGTACAAGGGCGAGGCGGACTGGGCCTTCGTCCGGCGCGTCAGCGACGCGGTCGATGTGCCGGTGATCGTCAACGGCGACATCTGCTCGATCGACGACGTCGAGACGGCGCTCGCCCAATCCGGAGCCGATGGCGTCATGATCGGCCGCGGCGCCTATGGCCGGCCCTGGCTGCTGCGCCAGGTGATGCACTGGCTCGCCACCGGCGAGCGCCAGCCCGATCCGTCGCTCGACGAGCAATATTGCGTCATTCTGGAACAATATGAGGCGATGCTCGGCCATTACGGCACCGAGATCGGCGTCAACGTCGCTCGCAAGCATATCGGCTGGTACACGCGCGGACTCCACGGCTCCGCCGAGTTCCGCAACGCCTTCAACCAGGAGGCGGACGCGAAGCGGGCCAAGGCGATGCTGCGCGAATTCTACGCTCCCTGGGCGACGAAGATCGCCGCCTGAGCGCCCCCAGGCGACCATCGCACCGCCCTCTGCGCCGAACGGTGGCGAAATGGCATCTGCTGTGTTCTTTTTGCCACAGCATTGTGCTAGCGCATTGTGGTGAACGCCGAATTGCCGATTCCGGTTGAGACTCGCCCGCGGTGGCGACGCAGGCTGGCGGTGTTGCTAGGCAGGCACCAGCTCGCGCCTCTGGTCGAGGTGCTGACGGTCGTGACTTTGCTCGGCGTAGCGGCTGCGAGCTATTTCTTCATCGACCGGCACGGCAACCCGGAAGCGTTGCTCGGCCCCCAGTCGGTCGCGGCCTTGCTCGTCGCCAACCTAGTTCCGGCGATGGCGCTGATGGTGCTGATCGCGCGCAGGGTGGCGATGCGGCGCGCAGCGCGCTCGCCGGTGGGGGGGAGGGGACGCCTCCACGTCCGGCTCGTGGCGCTGTTTTCGGCCATTGCGAGCGTGCCCACGCTGCTGGTCGTCGTCTTTGCCTCCTATCTTTTCCAGTCTGGTGTCGAATTCTGGTTCTCGGATCGAGCGCAGACGGTGCTGACGAGCGCGCAGGACGCCTCGGCCATTTATGGCCGCGAGCATAGCGAACGCATCCGCCTCGATGTCCAGGTCATGGGCGGGGACATGGTCGAAAAGATCAATGAATTTGGCCTCAATAGTCGGGGCTTTGCCAACAATTTCTTTTATCAAACCGCAGCCCGGCAGTTCAATGAATCTGCCATCGTGACGCTAGACCGACGCGGTCAGATTCACCGACCCATCGAATGGAATCCCGACCGTCGACCCATTGCCGATCAGGTACCAAAGCCACTGCTCGTGGGACTCTCGGCGGGCCAAGTCTATCTGTATCAGTCGTCCAAGGATCGCATCGAAGCGATCGTGCGGCTCGACCCACAGGCTGCGATCTATTTCTACGGCGGCCGGTATGTCTCGCCAAACGCCATGACCGCTCTTGCCAATGCCCGTCATGCCGCCAGCGATTACCAAAAGACGCTGCAACGGGCTCGGACCTTGCAGTTTCGATTCAACGCGATTCTTTTGGTCATTTCCCTTCTGATCGTCGGCATTGCGATCTGGATTGCACTGACGCTGGCGGATCGTCTGGTCCGCCCAGTGGGCCAGTTGGTGGACGCAGCCCGCAAGGTAACCGCAGGCGATCTTTCGGCGCGGGTTCCGCCGTCATCGGCGCAGGACGAGGTCGGCACGCTCGGCAACGCCTTCAACCGGATGACCCGGCGGCTCGAGGAGCAGACGGGCGCTCTGGTCGGCGCCAATGCCCAGCTCGACAGTCGCCGTGCCTTTATCGAAGCCGTGCTGTCGGGCGTCACGGCCGGCGTCATCTCGGTCGACAAAGAGGGCAATATCCGGCTGATCAACAGCTCGGCCGAGGCCCTGCTCAAGACCGACAAGCAACAGGCGGTCGGGCAGAAGCTGACGGCGCTGGCGCCGGAGCTTGCCGCCCATCTCGACAGCGACGAGCGCGAGGGGATCGTCCAGCTCGCCTCCGGAGGCGAACCGCGCACCCTCGCCGTCAAAAGGGTGAAGGTGGAGGGCGGTTTCGTCCTCACCTTCGACGACATCACCGAGCAATTGCTCGACCAGCGCCGCGCCGCCTGGTCCGACGTCGCCCGGCGGATCGCGCACGAGATCAAGAATCCGCTCACCCCGATCCAGCTCGCCGCCGAGCGGCTCCAGCGCCGCTACGGCAAGGAGATCAGCAACGATCCCGCCACCTTCGAGCAGCTGACCGGAACCATCGTCCGCCAGGTCGGCGACCTCAGGCGCATGGTCGACGAATTCTCCTCGTTCGCGCGCATGCCCAAGCCCGTCTTCCGCGAGGAAGCGATCGTCGAGATCACGCGCCAGGCCCTGTTCCTCCACGAAGTGGCCCATCCGGATATCGCCTTCACCCTCGACGCTCCCGAGCCGTCGCCGGTCCTGGTCTGCGACCGGCGCCAGCTCGGCCAGGCGATCACCAACATCGTCAAGAACGGCGTCGAGGCGATCAAGCAGAAGCGCGACGAAGGCCGCGGCGACGGCGAAGAGACGATCGCGACCATTATCCGGGAGCATGGCGACCGGCTGATCATCGAGATTTGCGACACCGGCATCGGCCTGCCCGCCGAGCGCAAGCGCCTCACCGAGCCCTATATGACCACCCGCACCAAGGGCACCGGCCTCGGCCTCGCCATCGTCAAGAAGATCGTCGAGGAGCATTTCGGCGGCATCGAGTTCGAGGACCGGACGGGCGGGGGCAGCCGGGTGCGTCTGGTCTTCGACAGCGATTCCCTCAGTCGCCTGGCCACGGACGGCGCGGGCGCACTCCACGATCAGGCGGTGACCGGATAATGGCCCTCGAGATTCTCATCGTCGACGACGAGCAGGACATCAGGGAGCTCGTCTCCGGAGTCCTCCAGGACGAAGGCTATGCCTGCCGGACCGCCGCCAACAGCCAGGAGGCGCTGCAGGCGCTGGCCGACCGGCGGCCTTCGCTCGTCCTGCTCGACGTCTGGCTGCAGGGCTCGAAGCTCGACGGCCTGCAATTGCTCGAGGAGATCAAGCGCCGCGACCCGAGCCTGCCGGTGCTGATGATCTCGGGCCATGGCAATCTCGACACCGCCGTTTCCGCCATCCGCCAGGGAGCGGTCGACTTCATCGAGAAGCCGTTCGAGGCCGGCCAGCTGCTCCACCTCGTCGCGCGGGCGACGGAGACCGACCGGCTGAGGCGCGAAAATGCGACGCTGCGCGCCCAGGTCGGTCAGGAGACGGAGCTGACCGGCTCCAGCGTTCCGATCAACGCGGTCAGGGCGACGCTGAAGCGGGTCGCCGGCACCGGCAGCCGAGTCCTCATCACCGGCCCGGCCGGCGTCGGCAAGGAGGTGGCGGCGCGCCTGCTCCACGATTGGAGCAATCGCGCCCAGGCGCCCTTCATCGTCGTCAGCGCGGCGCGGATGACTCCGGAGCGGGTCGAGGAGGAATTGTTCGGCGTGGAGGAGAGCGGCGGCGACCTCGCCCGGCCCGGCCTGCTCGAACAGGCCCATGGCGGCACGCTCTTTCTCGACGAGATCGCCGACATGCCGCTCTCGACCCAGGGCAAGATCTTGCGGGTGCTGACCGACCAGTGCTTCACCCGGGTCAGCGGCCAGCGCGTCGTCAAGGTCGACATGCGCGTCGTCTCGTCCACCGCGCGCGCCTTGCCCGAGGAGATCGCCGCGGGGCGGTTCCGCGAGGATCTCTATTACCGGCTCAACGTCGTGCCGGTGCATATCCCCGCGCTGAACGAACGACGCGAGGATATCCCCGCGCTGATCGAACATTTCGTCGCGCGATTCGCCTCGGAGCGGCGCGTGACCACCCCGCAGGTGGCCGAGGATGCAGTGGGCGTGCTGCAGGCGTTCGATTGGCCGGGCAACGTCCGCCAGCTGCGCAATATCGTC
>JAQGLF010000217.1 GCA_028293025.1 Alphaproteobacteria bacterium | reverse complement strand
GAAAAGGCGAGCGCCGCCTTCAAAGCATGTCTGTCCATTGTCCCACTCCCACATCACAAAGCCGTCGACATACGGCCGAGGAAGAGGCTCTCACTCCGTGCTTTGCGAAAGGTTAACGGGCGCGATTAACCCGGCGGAGCGTGTCTTTCAGGCCGTGCCGAAATCCGCGGCGAGCAGGCGCGGATCGATGCCGGCGCTCCGGAAGGCGGTCGCCCAGCGGGAGTTGACGTCGCAATCGTAGAGCAGGTTTTCGCTTCCCGGCGTGGCGAACCAGCCGTTGCCGCACAATTCCCCTTCGAGCTGGCCGGCGCCCCAGCCGGCATAGCCCAAAGCGGCGAGCCAGCGGGTCGGCCCCTTCCCCGCGGCGATGGCGCGCAGGATGTCGAGCGTCGCGCTCAGCGTCCAGCGATCGCCGACCTGGATGCTCTCGCTGCCGCCCCAGTCGGGCGAATGGAGGAGAAAGCCGCGCTGCGGCTCGACCGGGCCGCCGAGGTGGATCGGCACGTCGGGTGCGACGCCGGGGTCGATCTCGAGCTGCTTCAGCAGATCGTGGAAGGTGATGCGCGGGACGATGCGGCCGAGGCCGATGCCGAGCGCGCCATTGTCGTCATGGACGCACATCGCGATCACGGCTTTCTCGAAACGCGGATCGCCGATCCCGGGCATGGCGAGGAGCAGCTGGCCGGAGAGGAAATTGGGCTCGTCCATCGCCTCGGCTATAGGGCCGGAGGCAGGCCGCCGCTAGGCGGCGCGGCGCCTCAGCCCGTCGCCCCGGGGCGCTTCGTCGAGTTGCGCCGCGACGCTTTCGAATTGCGGCCGCAACCGGTCGTTGAGGCGCCGGTAATTGTAGAAGGGCACGGACGGCCACAGATGGTGGCCGAGGTGCAGGTTCTGCCCGAGCAGCACTCGCGCCGCGAACGGCCAGTAGACGCGCGCCTTGCCATAGCGGTCGGTCTTGTCGAACGGCATGTGCGGCAGCCACTGGAAGAAGACGTTGAGCAGGACGAGGCCGATCATCATCGGCAGCCAGTAGAGCAGGAAGGCGATCCTGCCATAGCCGAGCGCGACCGCGATCCAGAAGACGAGCTGCAGCGCCGTCACGACGATCGCGTGAAGGCGCAATTCCGACGGCTTCAGCCGCGCCTGCTTCAGTGTGTAGGCGGCGGCGGGGACGAGCCGGACGATCGGCAGCGGCAGCAGCAGCAAGGTGCGCAGATAGACGACGCGGCCGACGCTTCTCCACAACGGACCGTGGCAGAGATTGTAATCGGGATCGCCGTCGGTGTTGGTATGTTGATGGTGGAGAAGATGGATCCGCCGCAGCGCGGGATAGCTGGTCATCATGTTGAGCGCGCCGAACCAGCCGAGCAGGGGGTGCACCCAGCCATGCTGCGGCCGCCGCGCGACATTGCCGTGAATGCTCTCGTGGACGAGCGTGTAATAAGCGAAATGCACATAGCCGAGCGGCACGATGACCAGCCAGAGCGGGAACCAGCCGGTGAGCGCGCCCGCGATCAGCGCGCCCTGCGCCAGTGGCAGCAGCAGAGCGAGCCGCAGAGTCGGCCAGGCGATCGACGGCGACAGGTCCTGCGCCACCGCCCGCTCTTCCCGCATCGACATTGCCAGCATTTGCGCCCGTCCCTCGCCGCCGCCGCTCCCCCGGATCGGAGCTCAACATGGTTTCGCAAGGCTTTACCATAGGTTCGGCGCGAAAACAGCCTCCGGCGTGCGCTCGGCGGCGATGGCGAACCGCCGTCGCATGATGAGACAGTCGCAGGCGCCCTCGTTACGGGCGCGCGGCGGCTAGGAGAGCGCGGCGGGACTTGCTAGAGCGCCGCCGAACCCGCGCACAGAGGAGTCCTCCCATGACCATCCAAGTCGGCGACCGCCTGCCCAAGGCGACCTTCATCCGGGCGACGGCCGACGGACCGCAGCCGGTCGACAGCGAGGATTATTTCCGCGGCCGCCGCATCGCCCTCTTCTCGGTGCCCGGCGCCTTCACGCCGACCTGCTCGGCGCGGCATTTGCCCGGCTTCGTCGACAAGATCGACGAATTGCGGGCGAAGGGCATCGACGAGGTCGCCTGCACCGCGGTCAACGACGCTTTCGTCCTCCAGGCCTGGGCGAAGAGCGCCGGCGCCGAGGACAAGGTGACGATGCTCGCCGACGGAAACGGCGCCTTCGTCAAGGCGATCGGCCTCGACGCCGATTTCTCCAAATTCGCGATGGGCACGCGCGGCCAGCGTTTCTCGATGCTGGTCAATGACGGCGTCGTCGAGCAGCTCAATGTCGAGGAGCCGGGCGCGTTCAACGTCAGCAGCGCGGATTACCTGCTCGAAAGGCTGTAACGAGGCCGTCATCCCGGACTTGATCCGGGATCCATGAACACCGCCCATGGAAGTTTCGCCATCGCCGTGTTCATGGGTCCCAGGTCGAGCCCAGGATGACAGGGAACGGGATCGCAAGCCATTGATTCTCTTCCCCGCCGACGCAACGCCCGCGCTTATGGCGCGTTGGTCGGGCCTGTACGGGGAGAGATCATGACCGACGGACCGACAATGCCGAAAGGCAAGGAAGGCAAGTCCGCGGCCCTGCGCCTGGCCGAGGAGATCAGGGATCATCCTTATGCGGCGGCGGCCATTGCCGGCGGCGCGGCGGCACTGGCCGGCGGCGCCTTTATCGGCGCCCGGGCGCTCGCCCGGCGCAACGGCGCCTCCCCCGATCGGCCGGTCAACCCGATCCTGCAGGCCGCGATCACCGCCTGCGAGGCAAAGGCGATGCCGGCGAAGAAGGACGGCTGAGCGGCAGCCCCTCAGCCGGCGAGGAAGTCCGCGATGGCGCGGCCCAGATCGGGCTTGGTGACCGCGCTCATATGGTTGCCGGGCACTTCGACATGGCGGCCGTGCGGCAACAGCCTGGCCAGATCCTCGGCCGAGCCGTTGTCCTTGTCCTCGGCGCCGGAGACGACGAGCGTCGGCATGACGATCGCGCGCAGCTCGGCTTCGCTCGAATCGACGAAGCTGCCGAGCAGCGGCAGCAGCGCTTCGGGGTCGCCGCCGGTCGTCTTGAGGAATGCTTCCGCGAGCCATTCCGGGGAGCCGCGTTCGTGGGTGCCGAGGCCGGTCAGGATGTCGCGGAAATGCTGCGATCGGCGGCCGGTGTGGAGCAGGCCCGCAAGGCCCATGCCGCCGACGACCAGCCGGCGCGGCCGGGCGTCGCGGATGACCATCCGCACGGCCGTGCGGGCGCCGAGCGAATAGCCGCCGAGGTCGTAATCGGAGAGCCCGAGATGCGCGATCAAAGCGAGCCCGTCTTCGGCGAGGATGTCGGGCGGATAGGATGCCTCGTCATGGGGTTTGGCGCTGTCGCCATGCGCCCGCAGGTCCGGCATGACGACGCGAAAGCCGCGCCCGGCGATCGCCGCGGCATGGCCGAACTTGATCCAGTTAGTCTGCGCGTCCGAGAACAGGCCGTGGAGGAGCAGGACCGGCCTCCCCTCCCCCAGTTCGTGCCAGGCGAGCGCAACGCCGTCCGGCGCGGTGAAGGAATCTCTAGTCGGGGAGCTTGCCAATTGCCTTGATCCATCGTTCGACGAGGGACTTGTACTCATCGCTCCGGTCTTCCGGCAGGCCTTCGGTGTCCAGCCAGGCCCGGTGCATGCTCTCGGCGCCGAAATGGCGCATCGGTACGAAACGCGACGGATCGTCGAAGGAGCCGATCGTTAGGTCCATATTCTCGCTCTCGGGGTAAGCGAAGCCGAGCGAGGTCCCGCAGTCCCGGCAATAAGGCCGCCGCGCGATCGGCGAGGAGACGTACCAATCCGGCTCCGCCTCCCAGGCGACGTCCGCCTTCTTTACATTCTTGAACGCGATCGAGACGCCGCCGGTGGCGCGCTGGCACATCCGACAATGGCAGAGATAGGCGTCGTCACTCTCGACACTGGCGGTGTAGCGAATCCGCCTGCACTGGCAGCCGCCGGTCATCTCCTGAGCCAATTTCTTCGCCTCCCCTAAGCGGCGACGCCCTACGCGCCAGGGCCGAGATATTGCCGTATTGGCAAGCGATGCACTGCATCGAGCAGACGTTTGTTGCGTCCTCTGTTCTGCTGTTCGTCACACCCGAAGTCCACGAGGTAATGCACATTTACCTTGGGTCCCTGCCAGTGCAGGTAAAGTGCTCCAACGTCGGTGGTGCGCGGGCGGACCGTCGGGCACTTTGGCCATGTTCCATCGTCTTTGGCGCGTTTGCTCTTGTCCGTCACTGGGTCTGCGTATCGGAGGTAAGGCCTGATCGTC
>JAQGLF010000206.1 GCA_028293025.1 Alphaproteobacteria bacterium | reverse complement strand
GCTGGCCAATGCCATCCAGCGCGAGCGGCTGGCGCACGCGTTCCTGATGACCGGCGTGCGCGGGGTCGGGAAGACGAGCACCGCGCGGTTGATCGCGAAAGCACTCAATTGCATCGGCCCTGACGGCCATGGCGGTCCGACGATCGATCCGTGCGGCGTGTGCGAGCCGTGCGTCGCGATCGCCGAAGGGCGCCACATCGACGTCGTCGAGATGGACGCCGCCAGCCACACCGGCGTCGACGACGTGCGCGAGATCATCGAGGCGGTGCGCTATGCGGCGGTGTCGGCGCGCTACAAGGTCTACATCGTCGACGAAGTCCACATGCTGTCGAAGAATGCGTTCAACGCGCTTCTGAAGACTCTCGAAGAACCACCTGCACACGTTAAGTTTTTGTTCGCGACGACCGAGGTGAACAAGGTCCCGGTCACCGTCCTCTCCCGCTGCCAGCGCTTCGACCTGAGGCGCATCCCAGCCGAGGCGCTCGCCGCCCATTTCGGCGCGGTCGCGGCGGCGGAGGGCGTCGAGGTCGAGCCCGAGGCTTTGGCGCTGATCGCCCGGGCGGCGGAAGGCTCGGCCCGCGACGGCCTCTCCATCCTCGACCAGGCGATCGCCCACGGCGCCGGCGGCGTCGCCGCGGAGCAGGTGCGGGCGATGCTCGGCCTCTCCGACCGCGGCGCGATTCGCGGGCTGCTCGGCCTGCTCCTCGCCGGCGACGCGCCGGCCGCGCTCGCGGCGCTGCGCGACCAGTACGATCTCGGCGTCGAGCCGTCGGCCGTGCTTCGCGGGCTGCTGGAAATCGTCCACGGCATCACCCGGGCCAAGGTCGGCGGCGGCGAGGATCCGGCGCAATCGGCCGAGGAGCGCGAGGCTTATGGCGACTGGGCCAGCCGGCTCTCTTATGCCGCCGTCCATCGCCTGTGGCAGCTGCTGCTCAAGGGCCTCCAGGAGGTCGTCCAGGCGCCGATGCCGCTCGAAGCGGCGGAAATGGCCCTGCTGCGCGTCATCCACGCCTCGGAAATCCCGGATCCCGGCGCGCTGATCGAGCGGCTGGGGAGCGGGGAGGCCGCGTCGGCGCGAACGCCCGGCGCGCCGGCTCCGGCCGCGGCGGCCGGGCGGGAGACGGCGCTGGGCCCCCCGCTCTCCTTCGAGGCCTTCACCGCGCTGATCGAGACGAAGGGCAAGGCGATGCTTGCCTTCGAGCTTCGCGAGAATTTCCGCCTGGTCGAATATGGGCCGCCGACCCTTCTCCTCCAGCAGGCGGGCAACGTCCGGCCGGTGAGGGACGTCGAGGCTTTCCTCAAGACCCTGCGCGACATGACCGCCTCCTTGTTCGGCGAGAAATGGCAGGTCGACATTTCCGATGGGCCGGCCCGGCCAAGCTTGCGCGAGCAGGAGAAAGCGGCCGAGGCCGCGCTGAAGCAGCAGGTGCTCGAAGCGCCATTGGTCCAGGCGGCCCTCGAAGCCTTTCCCGGCGCGGAGCTCGCCGGTTTTTCGACCGACGAACAACGGAGCGCGTGAATGCCCAATTTCGACGACATCATGAAGATGGCCCAGGAGGCCCAGGCCAAGCTGATGCGGGCGAACGAGGACCTCGACAAGGTCGAGGTCCAGGGCGTCTCGGGCGGCGGCCTCGTCCGCATCCGCGCCAGCGCCAAGGGCCGCATCATCGCGGTCGAGATCGACGAAAGCCTGCTGCAGCCGTCGGAGAAAGCGATGGTCGAGGACCTCGTCGCGGCCGCGCTCAACGACGCCCGCGCCAAGGCCGACGAAGCCGCCGCGGGCGCGATGCAGGACGTCACCGGCGGCCTCCAGCTCCCGCCCGGCTTCAAGATGCCGTTCTGAGTTGACCCGTTAACCCGGGCTTGACCCCGGGGTCCGCCTTCTCCGGACATTGTCTGGAAGAGACGATGGATGCCGGATCAGGTCCGGCATGACGAATTAACCGACATTGCCCTCCGCGGGTAGGGTCGGCGGCGTCGCCTCCTTCGGCGTCGCCGCCTGCGGCTGCTCATATTCCTCGCCGGGGAGGCGCTGCGGGGCCGGCTGTGCCGGCGGACGCTTCAGCCGCGCGGGTGCCGGCGGCTCCGGCGTTTCCCCGGGCGCCGCGTGACGTGCGTAGACGCAGGCATCGAGACCGTCGCGGGCGACGATGCCGACCCGGGCCGCGACCATGTTGCCATAGCGGCGGGTGAAACCCTGCGGCGCCACCGCGCCGCGCTTCTTGGGGAGCGGCAGCACGGCGGCCATGCGCGCCGCCTCGGTCCGGCTCATCGCCGATGCATCATGGCCGAAATAGCGTTCGGCGCCGGCATTGACGCCGTAAGTGCCGATGCCGGTCTCGGCGAGGTTGAGATAGACCTCCATGATCCGCCTCTTGCCCCAGAGATTTTCGATGAGGAGGGTGAACCAGGCTTCGAAGCCCTTGCGGACATAGCCGCCGCCTTGCCAGAGGAAGGCGTTCTTGGCGGTCTGCTGGCTGATCGTCGAGCCGCCGCGGATGACGTTGCCGCCGCGGGCGTTGCGCCGCATCGCCGCGGCGATCGCATCCTGGTCGAAGCCCCAATGCGAGCAGAATTTGCTGTCTTCGCCGCCGATCGCGGCGCGCACCATGTTCCGGTCGATCCGGTCGATCGGCATCCAGTCCCGGGTCAGATTGCGGCCCTGCAGCTTGTCGCCGATCATCGTGAAGGTGACCGGCGGATTCACGAAGCGGTAGACCAGGACCCAGAGGATGCTGAGCAGGACGAACGCGACGACCGCGCGGAGGAGCCAGACCGCCGTCGTCGCCCACCAGCCCCGCCGCTTCCGCCGTCTCGTTCGCGCCCACGCCATGCGGTTTTCTCAAGCAGCTCCACCCCGGCCGTCATGCTGAACCTGGTTCAGCATCCATGAACGCGGCGTACGCGAGACTTCCGCGTCCGGGTTCATGGGTCCCGGATCAAGCCCGGGATGACGGAAGGGCATCAATGCGCGGGCAGCAGGCGGCGTTCGCCGGCGAGGCTCATCAGCGCCTTCTGCAATTTCTCGAAGGCGCGGACCTCGATCTGGCGGATGCGCTCGCGGCTGACGTCGTAGACCTGGCTGAGCTCCTCCAGCGTCTTCGGTTCGTCGGTGAGGCGCCGCTCGGTGAGGATATGCTTCTCGCGCTCGTTCAGCGCCTTCATCGCCTCGAGCAGCAGCTCATGCCGCACCCTGGTCTCCTGCGCATCGGCGACGCGCTCGTCCTGCAGCGGCTCGTTGTCGACCAGCCAGTCCTGCCATTGGCCGTCGCCCTCCTCGCGCAACGGCACGTTGAGCGAGGTGTCGCCGCCCATCGCCATGCGCCGGTTCATCGACACGACGTCGTCTTCGGAGACGCCGAGGTGGGTGGCGATCTTGGTGACGTCCTCGGGCTTCATGTCGCCGTCCTCGAACGCCTCGATCTGGTTCTTCATCCGCCTGAGATTGAAGAACAATTTCTTCTGCGCCGCGGTGGTGCCCATCTTCACCAGGCTCCAGCTGCGCAGGATGAATTCCTGGATCGAGGCGCGGATCCACCACATCGCATAAGTGGCGAGGCGGAAGCCGCGATCGGCCTCGAACTTCTTCACGCCCTGCATGAGGCCGATATTGCCCTCGGAGATCAGCTCCGCGACGGGCAGGCCGTAGCCGCGATAGCCCATCGCGATCTTGGCGACGAGCCGCAGGTGCGAATTGACGAGCTTCGCCGCCGCATCGGTGTCCTGATGCTCCTCCCAACGCTTGGCGAGCATATATTCCTCCTCCGGGGCGAGGATCGGGAATTTCTTGATCTCGGCGAGATAGCGGTTGAGACCCGCTTCGCCGCCCATCGCGGGGATGGTCGCCGGGACATTCTTGCCGCTGGCCATGTTATCTTCTCACTCCCTGGATTCCGGTGGTTTCTGCTCTGCCGGTCGGTCCGTCTTTATAGCGCGAGCGCGCTTAACAGTTCCTGCATATCGGACGGAACGGCGCTTTTGAACGACAAGGATTGGCCTGTCACGGGGTGAATGAATCCCAGCTCCGCCGCGTGCAGGGCCTGCCGTTCGAAATTCAGTCTTTTCAACAACTCACGATGGGCCGGTCGGCTCCGCCCATAAACCGGGTCGCCGAGCAGGGGATGGCCGATTGAGGCCATGTGGACCCGCACCTGGTGGGTCCGCCCCGTCTCAAGCCGGCATTCGACCAGCGCCGATTCGCGCAGCGGCCGGAGCGTCCGGTAGTGGGTGACGGCCCGCTTGCCGCGGCCGTCCTCGACGATCGCCATCTTCTGGCGGTTGGCCGAGGAGCGGGCGAGGGGGGCGTCGACCTTGCCTTCGAGCGGATTGGGCCGGCCGGCGGTCACCGCCAGATAGCGGCGGTCGATGCTGTGCCTGGCGAATTGCGCCGCCAGGCCTTCATGGGCGACGTCGGTCTTCGCCACCACCAGCAGGCCGGACGTATCCTTGTCGATCCGGTGGACGATGCCCGGCCGCGCCACCCCGCCGATGCCGGACAGGCGCCCGGCGCAATGGTGGAGCAGGGCGTTGACCAAAGTCCCGTCGCGATTTCCCGCCGCCGGATGGACGACCATCCCCGCCGGCTTGTCGACGAGCAGCAGATGATCGTCCTCGAAGACGATCTCGAGGGCAATGTTCTGCGCTTCGTTATGGGCGGGCGTCGGTGCCGGCACGACCAGGTGATAGGCGCCGCCGGGCACGGCCTTGGTGGCGGGGTCGCGCACCAGGCCGCCTTCGGGTCCCGTCACCCGTCCGCCGCCGATCAGCGCCTTTACCCGCTCGCGCGACAGGGTCGGCAAAGCGGCGGCGAGCGCCCGGTCGAGGCGCCAGCCGGCGGCATCGGCGGCGATGGTGGCTTTGATGGTCGACTCCCCCCGGGTCATTACAGGTCCGATGTGGCGATGAATCGAGCGATATCAAGGGGTGGGCGGCCTTCAGCACCGCCTTGCAACGGGGCGCCGCGAAGGCCAATAGGGCAGCTCATCGGGGCAGTCACCAACAGGGCGTCATCGGCATGAAATCCCACGAATTCGCGAGCCTTTTGTGTTCGCGCCTCTGCCACGATCTGCTGTCGCCGGTCGGCGCGCTCAACAACGGCATCGAATTGCTGACCGACGAGCACGACCCGGAAATGCGCGCCCGCTGCCTCGATCTGCTCGGCGAGAGCGCCCGTGCCTCGGCCAACAAGCTGAAATTCTTCCGCCTCGCCTTCGGCGCCGCCGGCGGCTTCGCCGAGGAGGTCGACACCCGCGAGGCCCGCGTCGCCATCGAGGGCCTGTTCGGGGGCGACGGCCGCATCGTTCTGGGCTGGATGGTCGACATGCCGACCATGGGCAAATCGGCGCTGAAGGTGCTGCTCAACCTCGTCCTCATCGCCGGCGACGCTTTGGTGCGCGGCGGGAGGCTCGACGTCGGCGCCGAGCGCCACGGCGACGGGCTCGACATCGTCGCCCGCGCCGAGGGGCCGCGCATCGTCCTCGACGCCGAGTTGAAGCGGGCGCTCGCCGGCGATGCCAGCGAGGATGCCATCGCGCCGCGCGCCGCCGCCGCCTGGCTGGTCCACTGCCTGGTCGACGAAGCCGGCGGCGAGGTCCAGATCTCCGACCAGGAGGAAGGGGTGCTGCTGCTCGGCGCCGCATTGCCGGTCGGGTAAACGCCTCTTTAACCGAAGCGCCGCATAGAGGGTCCGCACCAACGGCGGACCCATGGACGATCTTCTCAACGAATTCATCGCCGAGACACGCGAGATGCTCGAAGCGCTCTCGGGCGGCATCGTCGCCTGGGAAGGCGCGCCCGACGACCGCGCCGGCCTCGACGAGATTTTCCGCTTCGTCCACACGGTGAAGGGCAATAGCGGCTTTTTCGACCTGCCCCGGATCAAGGCCCTGAGCCATGCCGCCGAAGACGCCCTCGCCGCCGTGCGCGAGGGCAAGCGCCGGCCCGATGCCGCCCTCGTCACCGCCGTCCTCGCCGTCATCGACCGCATTTCCGAGCTGACCGAGCAGCTCGAGGCGGGCGAAGATCCCGGCAGCGGCGACGATACCTCGCTGATCGAAGCGCTCGCCGAACAGGCGCCCGGCGCCGAACCCCGCGCGGCCGCCAGCGGATCGTTGCCGGCGCCGCGGACCGCATCGCGCACCATCCGCCTGCCGATCGAGCTGCTCGACCGGATGATGAGCGGCGTCTCCGACCTCGTCCTCGCCCGCAACGAGCTTGCCCGCCAGCTGCGCGAGACCTCGGCCGCCGCCGACGTCACCGCCTGCTTCGAGCGGGTGTCGGGCTCGATCGCCGACCTTCGCGACGCCGTCACCCGCACCCGCATGCAGCGGATCGACAGCCTGTTCGCGCCGCTGCCGCGGATGGTCCGCGACCTCGCCGCCGAAACCGGCAAGGAGGTGGTGCTGAGCATCGACGGCGGCGACGTCGAGCTCGACCGCGAGATGATCGAGATGCTGCGCGATCCGCTCACCCACATCATCCGCAACGCGGTCGATCACGGCATCGAGCGGCCGGAAGGCCGCAAGGCCGCCGGCAAGAAGGCGGGCGGGGCGCTCACCGTCTGCGCCCGTCAGGCCGGCAACCAGATATTGATCGAGATACGCGACGATGGCCGCGGCATCGATGCCGAGAAGCTCGTCGCCAAGGCGGTCTCCTCCGGAATCATGCGCGCCGACCGTGCCGCCAGGCTGGGCGCGGCCGAGCAGGCGGCCTTGATCTTCGAGCCCGGTCTTTCGACCGCGCCGGAAGTGACGTCGCTTTCCGGCCGCGGCGTCGGCATGGACGTGGTCCGCGCCAATATCGAGCGGGTCGGCGGCCTCATCGACGTCGCCAGCGCGCCGGGCGCCGGTACGACCCTCACGCTTCGCGTCCCGCTCACCCTCACCATCATCCCCGCCTTGACCGTCGGCGCCGCCGGCCAGGCCTTCGCCATCCCGCGCTCGGCGATCGACGAGATCGTCCGCGCCCGCAGCGACGCGGTGCGCCTGGAGCAGGTCGGCGGCGCGGCGATCGCCACCATCCGCGGCCGCCGCACGCCCGTCCTCTTCCTCCGCCTGCTGATCGGCGCGGCCGCGCCGGACGCGATGGCGGACCAGAATTTGATCGTGCTGAAGCTCGCCGGCGGCCGCATCTACGCCCTCGCGGTCGACGAGGTGCACGACCATGAGGAATTGGTGGTGAAGCCGGCCTCGCCGGCGATCATGACCGCCGGCCTCTATGCCGGCACCACGCTCGCCGACAATGGCCGGCCGCTGCTGCTGCTCGATCCCTCCGCGCTCGCCGGGCGTGCCATGCTGGCGTTCGACGAGGACAAGGAAGATTCGGCGGCCGAAGCCTCCGCCGGATCGGATTCGGCGCCGGCGCTCAAGGCCCTCGTCTTCCGGGCGCTGGACGGCACGCGGCAGATGGTGCCCCTCGGCGCCGTCGAGCGGATCGAGGAAGCGGCGGCGAAGCAGATCGCGCGGACGGCGGGACGGCTGCGGGTCACGCTCGGCGACCGCATCCTGCCGCTCGAAGGCTGCGCCGCGATTCCCGAGAAACCCCGCATCCGGCTGCTTCGCCTCACCGACGGGCAAAGCGAGATCGCTTATGCGCTGGACGAGGTGCTCGACATCGCTTCGATCGACTCGCCGATCCGGCCGGCGCCGGCGGCCGGGCCGATCGCCGGGGTCGCCCTGGTCGGCGGCGAGCAGGTCGAGCTGGTCGATATCCACTGGCTTTTCGCCGCGCATTGCGCCCCGGCGGGCGCGGCGGCGAAGCCCGCCTGCCTGCTGGCCGGATCCGACCCCTTCCTCGACACGATCCTGCGCCCCGTCCTGGAAGGCGCCGGCTATCGCGTCCTCCGGGAAGGCGAGCCCGGCGCGGAAGCGGCCGACACGATCATCCGGCTCGCCGAGGAGGACGGCCCGGGGCCGGCGCCTGCTTCCACCGCCCATGTCGTCCGCATCCGCGCGCAACCGGAGCCGGCGGGGGAGGGCGACGATTCCATCCACCGTTACGACCGCGAGGCGATCCTGAAGGCGCTCGCCGCGCCGCGCCCCAAGCGCCGGAGGAACTAAAGCATGATCATCTCAGACAAGAGCCATGCAAAGTCACTGCCGGCTATCGAACATGAGCAGATGCGCAGTGCCCCGCACTGCGCAGCCCTGTCCGGGCGACAGGGCGGGCCTGCTCAGTCAAAGCTGATCGTGCTTTAGGATGGCTGCGCTTCTCCTCATCGTCCGCCTGGCCGGCGAACGCGTCGCCTTTCCCGCCGCCGACGTCGAAGCCGTGGTCGAGATCGACTATGTCGTGCCCGCGCCCGGCGCGCCGGCGCACGTCGCCGGGCTCGCCGCGTTGCGCAGCCGTGTGCTGACCGTGATCGATTGTCCCGCGGCTTTGGGTCTGGCGTCCGGCGAAACGCCGCGCCGCGACGCGGTCGTCGCCGTCGTCGACGGCCATCCCTACGCCTTGCTCGTCGAAGCCGTGGAAGACGTGATCGAAGCCGAATCCGAGCCCGTGCCGCTGCCGATGCGCACCGCGCCTTTGTGGCGGCGGGCGGCCAAGGGGATGGTGCCGGCGGAAGGCGAGCTGCTCCTGCTCGTCGACGTCGCGGCGCTGATCGCCGGACAGGTCAGCGAAGCGGCCTGAACGGCCTCAATCCCTTTAAGCGCATGATTACCATTTGCGCCTAATCGAGAGCGAGCAAACGGGTGGAATGTCTATGAAAAGCTGCCTTGTCGTCGACGATTCGAAGGTGATCCGAAAGGTCGCCCGCCACATTCTCGAGACGCTCGATTTCACCGTCGAGGAGGCCGAGGACGGCCGCGAGGCGCTGTCGCGCTGCGAAGAGAATATGCCCGACGTCGTCCTGCTCGACTGGAACATGCCGGTAATGGGCGGGATGGAATTCCTCCGTACCCTCCGCCAGAAGCCCTTCCCGGCGCAGCCGAAGGTGGTCTTCTGCACGACCGAGAATGACGCCGCCCATATCCGCGCCGCGATCGACGCCGGCGCCGACGAATATGTGATGAAGCCGTTCGACCGCGACACGCTCGAAACCAAGCTGCAGATCGTCGGGGTCGCGTGAGCGCCGCCGCAGCCGCGGCGCCCCCCTTCCGCGCCGAGCGCGACGGGACGCCTCCGGCCGGATCGATGCCGGCCAGACTGATGATCGTCGACGACAGCGCGGTCGCCCGGTCGGTGCTTGCCCGGATGTTGGCCCCGTTCGCCGATTTCGAGGTCGTCGCTCTGGCGGCCAGCGCCGAGGAAGCGGTCGCCCTGCTCGACGGCCGCTCGGTCGACATCGTCCTGCTCGATCTCGACATGCCCGGTTCCACCGGCCTCGAAGCGCTTCCCGCGATCATCGCAAAGGGCGGCGGCGCCCGCGTCCTCGTCGTCTCGACCTCGACCGAAACCGGCAGCAAGGCGGCGGCCGCGGCCATGGCGCTCGGCGCCGACGACACCCTGGCCAAGCCGGGCGGCGAGCAATTCGCCGGCCGCTTCTCCGCCACCCTGGCCGAGCGGCTGCGGCGGCTGGTGCCCGGCGGCGCGGCGCCG
>JAQGLF010000205.1 GCA_028293025.1 Alphaproteobacteria bacterium | reverse complement strand
TCAGCGGCACTTCCTCGCGATGCTCGGCGACATAGGCGCCCTGCCAGGTGTGGCCGGGCAATCCCTCGTGCGCGGACAGCGACGGGATGGTGAATTTCGGCCAGTTCGTGGTGGTGCTGAGGTTGATATAGTAGATGGCCGGCCGCTTCCCGTCGAGCGAGGCGAAGTTCATGTAGCCGAGCGACGCGCCCGCCTCGATGTCGGGCGGCACCCTTTTCACCTGCAGCGGCGCCGCCATGTGCATCCGCGAGACTCGCGGCAGCAGGGCGCGGAGCTCGGAGATCTTCTCGTTGACGTAGGCGACCGCCTGCTGCTTGCCGGCATCGTCGTTGGGGAAGAGCTGGGCGGGGTCGCGGGTGAGAGACGCGAGGCGCGCACCGACCGTGCCCTGGGTCATCCCCTGCGATTTCAGCACCGCATCCATCCGCGCGTCGAGTTCGCGCCCCTGCTCGAGCCCCAGGCGATGGATCTCGTCGGGGCTGAGGTCGGTGCTGGTCGCGTAACGGAGCTGCCAGCGATAATAAGCCTCGCCCTGCGGCAGCTTCTGGACGCCGGCGACGTGCGTCGCCCGGCGGCGGATGAGGGCGAGCGCGGCGATCTGCCGGTCGAAGGCGGGATAGACGGAGCGGGCGACGATCGCCTCCGCCCGCGCCGCCCAATTGCCCGGAATATGCTCGGTACGGCGGGTGAGCGAGGTGACCAGCCGCGCCTTGGCGGGCGGCGTCGCGCGCAGCTCGCGCAGCTGCTTCAGTGCCGTGTCGAGCAGGAAGTCGGGCGGCACCACGCCGCGGGCGGCATCGTGCCGGGCGGCCTGCGTCTCCTGGTCGAGCGCGACGGCGAAGGCGGCCAGCCGGGCCAGATAGGCCTCCGCATCAGTCCGGTTCTCGACCCGGTGCACCGAATCGAGGAATTCCGGGATGTTCTGATAGGCGCCGTCCTGCTGGCTGATGACATAGGGGTTGCCGCCGCCGAAATCGCCGATGCCGCCATAGGGAAAGCGCGTGCCCGCCGCGGCATTCTTCAGCAGATAGTCGGTGCTGTCATAGACCAAACGGTCGTGGCCGCGCAGGCTGGCGCGGTCGATGCTCGCCAGCATGCGCCGGTGCCTGGCGATGCCGGCGACGGTCCGCGCCCGCGCCGCCGCCGACCGGTCGGCGAGCTTGCCGCGGGCGGCGGCATGGGCGCCGGTGTCGAGCCCAAGCTGGCTCAGCGTCTCGGGCGAATCCTTGAGCACGTCCCACGCGATCGCGTCGAGCGTCGCGGCCAACTTCGGGTCGAGCGCCGCGAAGGCGGGGAAGGGGAAAGCCGCGCCGATGCCGGCGGCGGCGGAGGCGAGGAGAAAATCGCGGCGGTGGAGGATCATGGATGACAGCTCCCGGAGATGCTTCGTCGCAAATGCCGTAGGATTCACGGCGCCGCGGGGCAAGCCGACCCGTCAATTCGGAGGGCGGGAAGGTCCGCTGGACATCGTTCTGTATTACTCATATAATACACTTCCAACGAGAGGAGGATATGATGTTCGACAATCCTGTGGCGAAGCGGACGGCGATCGCGGCGGGCATCGGCGCGCTGATCGCAATTCCGGTCCCGTTCGTGGGGCCGTTGTTCGGCGCGGTGGTCGGCGCCGGCTTGGGATATCTGACGGCAAACCGCCGGGGCTGACGATTGCGGAGCAGGAAACGTTCCCGCACCGGTGTTAGCAAGGGTACCGTAGTTTTGCGCTCGCCACCCGCTCTCAGCCAACGGCAGCACTATCGATAATCGGCGCCCGGGGTAGACGCACCCACCGACCGGATGTGACACCTTCCACCGGCCCGAAATGATAACAGATACGGTAGTGGCGGCCGCTCACCGGCAGGGCCTGACCATCTCCCATATATGGGACGTAGAATATTGCCGGCTCTCCTTTGCCTTGTTGCAGCGTCGCCGTCGCACGACCGCCAATATGCCCGAACCGAACCCCGGCCGCGGCGATGTCGCCACGACGAGAGCGTCATCGAGCACTTTGTCGCACGGTGCGGCGAAGCATACCGTCGGCATCAGGACGAGAAACAATGGAAAGGCGCGCAACTGCATCCGCTGCTTCTGTGTCGACGCGACGCTCCGGCCATCCTAATTCCGCGGCGCCACGCGCCGGTAGCTGAGCGCCTCCGCCACATGCACCCGGCCCACGCCATCGCTCCCGGCGAGATCCGCGATGGTGCGGGCGACGCGGAGGACGCGATGAAAGCCGCGGGCCGAGAGGCGCATCGCCTCGGCCGCCTGGGCGAGCAGGCGGCGGCCGGGCTCGTCCGGCGTCGCCACTTTGTCCAAGAGCTCGCCGTCGGCCTCGGCATTGGTGCGCACCCCCTGCCCCGCATAACGGTCCGTCTGCACCTGCCGCGCCGCCCGTACCCTCTCACGCACCTCGGCGGAGCCCTCGGCCGGCGGCGGCAGGACGAGATCGGCGGCGGCGACGCCGGCGACCTCGACATGGAGGTCGATGCGGTCGAGCAAGGGTCCCGAAATCTTCGCCTGATAATCGGCGGCGCAGCGCGGCGCGCGGGAGCAGGCGAGCGCGGCATCGCCCAAATGGCCGCAGCGGCAGGGGTTCATCGCCGCCACCAGCTGCACCCGCGCCGGGAAGGTGACATGGGCATTGGCGCGGGCGACGGAGACGCTGCCGGTCTCAAGTGGCTGGCGTAGCGAATCGAGCGCCTGGCGTTGGAATTCCGGCAGCTCGTCGAGGAACAGCACGCCGAGATGGGCGAGGCTGACCTCGCCCGGCCGCACCTTGAGGCCGCCGCCGACCAAAGCGACCATCGACGCGCTATGGTGCGGCGCGCGAAAAGGGCGGTTGCGGATCAGCCTGCCGCCGTTCAGCGCGCCCGCGACGCTGGCGATCATCGACACTTCGAGCGCCTCGGAGGCGGTCAGATCCGGCAAGATTCCCG
>JAQGLF010000182.1 GCA_028293025.1 Alphaproteobacteria bacterium | reverse complement strand
TGACGAAGGCCGAGCCGAGATAGACCTGCAGCGCCTCGAACACGCGCTCGGGCGGCACGCCGAGCATGTCGGCCTTGCGCCGGTCGATGTCGGCGAAGATGCGCGGCGTCGAGATGTCGAACAAAGTGTAGATCTGCTTCAGGCCCGGCGCCTGGTTGGCCTTGCCGATCAGGGCCCAGGCCTGGCCGGACAGGTCCTGGAAGCCGTGGCCGCCGCGATCCTGGACGATCATCCGATAGCCGCCGGCCGAGCCGATGCCCTGGATGAGCGGCGGCGGCACGATCAGCAGCCGCGCCTCGTCGATGTCCGCAGTGCGCTTGCGCGCCTCATCCATGATCTGCGCCAGGCTCACGCCGAGCCGGCGCCGTTCCTCGAACGATTTGAGCGGGATATAGGCGGCGGCGGCATTGGGAGCGAGCGTCTGCGAGGCGCCGTCGAAGCCGGCGAGCATCACCGCGCCCTTGACGCCGGCGATCGGCAGGATCCGGGCCGCGACCTTGCGCATCGTCGCGTCGGTCCGCTCGAGCGAGGAGCCCGGCGGCAGCTGGATGACGGTCAGGAAATAGCCTTGGTCCTGGGCGGGGATGAAGCCCGTCGGGGTGACGAAGAAGAGGGCAAGGGTCGCGGCGATGAGGCCGGCATAGATCGCCATCATCCGCTTCGGCCGCGCGACCAGCCGGCGGGTCAGCGCCGCATAGCCGAGGCTGACCCGCTCGAAGCCGCGATTGAAGGCGTCGCCCGCCGCGTGGACCAGGCGAAGCAGGCGATTGCCTCCCCTCTCTTCCCGGTGCGGCTTGAGCAGCAGCGCCGCCAGCGCCGGCGACAGGGTCAGCGACAGCAGCAGCGAGATCAAAGTCGCGGCCGAGATGGTGACCGCGAACTGGTGGTAGAAGGCGCCGGACAGGCCGGTGAGGAACAGGGTCGGCACGAATACGGCGCAGAGGACGAGCACGATCGCGACCAAAGCCGCCGACACCTCGTCCATCGACGTCCGCGCCGCCTCGAGCCCGGAGAGGCCGCGGGCGAGGTTGCGCTCGACATTCTCGACAACGACGATGGCGTCGTCGACGACGATGCCGATGGCGAGGACGAGCCCGAACAGCGACAGATTGTTGAGCGAATAGCCGACGGCCGCGAGCACGGCGAAGGTGCCGGTCAGCGACACCGGGATCGCGATCACCGGGATCAATGCCGCCCGCCACCTTTGCAGGAAGACGAGGATGACGAGCACGACCAGGGCCACGGCCTCGAACAGGGTGCTGATCACCGCGTCGATCGACTGCGAGATGAACTCGGTCGGATTGTAGATGACACGATATTCGAGCCCCTTGGGAAAGCTCTTCGACGCGCTCGCCATCTCCGCCTCGACCGCCTTCGCCGCGGCGAGCGCGTTCGAGCCCGGCCGCTGGAAGACGGCGAGGAGGACGGTCGGCTTGCCCGAAAGATAGGTGTTGGAGGCATAATCGGCGGCGCCGAGCTCGACCCGGGCGACGTCGGCGACGCGGACCTGGTGGCCGTCGGCATCGGTGCGGACGACGATCTGGCCGAACTGGGCCGGATCGGCGAGGCGGCCCTGGGTCTCGACGTTGAGCTGGAAGGCGTTGCCGTTCGCATAAGGCGGCTGGCCGAGCGTGCCGGCGGCGACCTGCACGTTCTGGGCGCGCAACGCCGCGACGATCTCGCCGGCGGTGAGGTTCAGGGCCGCTGCGCGGTTCGGATCGATCCAGATCCGCATCGCATAATCGCGGGCGCCGAACAGCCGCACGTCGCCGACCCCGTCGATACGGCTCAAGCGGTCGCGGATCTGGGTCAGCGCGTAATTGGACATATAGCCGCGGTCGAGCGTCTCGCCCGGGGAGATCAGGTTCACCACCATCAGGAAATCGGGCGAGGTCTTGCGGGTGACGATTCCGAGCCGCTGCACCGCCTCGGGCAGGCGCGCCAGGGCGATGGCGACGCGGTTCTGCACCAGCACCTGGGCGGCGTCGAGGTCGGTGCCCTGCTTGAAGGTCACGGTGATGGTGAGATTGCCGTCGCCGGTCGATTGCGACGACATGTAGAGCATGTTGTCGACGCCGTTGATCTCCTGCTCGACCGGCGCCGCGACCGTATCCGCCACCGTCTCGGCCGAAGCGCCGGGATAGGAGGCGGTCACCGTCACCGTCGGCGGCACGATGTCAGGATATTGCGACACCGGCAGCCCCAGATAGGCGATGGCGCCGATCAGGGTGATCGCGATCGCGATGACGGCGGCGAAGATCGGCCGCGTGATGAAGAAACGCGATAGGCGCATGGCTCTTCTCCCCCGCCCGCGGGCGGTTGGTTCATGGTCGGCGGCGGCGTCCGGGGCGCGGTTCAGCGCGTCGCGAAGGTCGCCTCGCCGTTGACGGGTGCCGCGGCCGGCGCGGCGGTCTGGCTGTCGATCGGATCGATGCGTCCGACGCGAACCTGCACCTTGGCGCCCGGCGGCATCATCTGAAGCATCTGGCTGCCGCCGATCACCACCCGATCCTGCGGCGTCAGGCCGGAGCGGACGACGCGCAGGCCGTGGACGACGGGACCGAGGATCACCGGATGCGGCGCGACGCTGCCGTCCCTCGCGACAACGAGCACGATCTTGCGGGCCTGGTCGGTCTGGACGGCGGCGTCCGGCACCAACAGGGCGGTCGCCGCACCGCCGCTGGCGAGGCGCATGTTGCCGAACATGCCGGGCGTCAGGAACTGGCCGGGATTGCGCAGCACCGCCCGCAGCCGGATCGTTCCGGAATGGGCGTCGAGGCTGTTGTCGGTGAAGTCGAGCCGGCCCTTCCAGCGATAATCGGCCTCGTCCTGAAGGCGGATCTCGACCGGCGAGGCGGAGACGCCGCCGGCCCGGGCGCGCCGCGCCTTGAGGAACAGGCCCTCGGAGGCGTCGAAGGCGAAATAGATCGGGTCGAGGGCGTTGATCGTGGTCAGCAAAGTCCCTGCCGTTCCCTGGCCGGCCGAGACGAGATTGCCGGGATCGATCCGCCGGTCGGAGATGCGGCCGCCGATCGGCGCCCGGATTTGGGTGAATTCGACGTCCAGCGCCTTTTCCCGCACCCGCGCGTCGGCGGCGGCGAGCGATGCCTCGGCGGCCTGGACCCGGGCGCGGAGGCGGTCGACGTCGCTGCGCGATACCGCCTCGACGTCGAGCAGGCGCGTCGCCCGGCCGAGATCGGCCTTGGCGAGCGCCAGATCGCTGCGCGCGCCCTGGACGGCAGCCCGCGCCTCAGCCAGCGCGGCGGCGAAGGGACGCGGATCGATCGTGAAGAGGAGCTGCCCCGGGCGGACGACCGCGCCGTCGGCGAAATGGACGGCGACGATCGCGCCGGAGACGCGCGGCCGGACCTCGACGCTGCGGCTCGGTTCGAAGCGGCCGACATAATCGTCCCATTCATCGACCTGCCGCACCAGCGGCGTCGCGACGGTGACGGTCGGCGGCGGCGGGGCCGCGAGAGCCGGCGTTTCGCGAGCGGCGTGGAAAGCGAATCCGGCCAGCACCGCCAGCGGCAAGGCGACCAGCCCCGCTTTCTGCCCCTTCGACAGGCGGCGCGGCTTGCGGGCGCCGGCTTTATCGTCGGCCTCTACGCGTTGGACCATGTTCATGCCGCGATCCTCTGGCCCGGGATCCTCTGGCCGACGATCCTCTGGCCCGCGACCGCCTGGCGGCGTGCGGCGCGGCCGCGGGAGATGCTCGTCTGGACCAGCTCGTACTGATCGAGCGAGAAGCCGGCCGCGACGAAGGCGCGAAGCTCGCTCGTCGGCACCTTCCAGCTATGATGCCAGGCCAGGAGGGCGATCCGCCGCAGAGCCTCGAGCCGACCGTCCGCCAGCCTCTTGTCGGGCGACCGGCCGAACAGGCTGCCGAGCGCGGTCGCAATCCGCCCCGGCTCCCTGAGGCTGGCCAGGCTGCCGCGCTCGGCGAGGGCGACGATCGACCATTCGAGCCCCGACAGGCGGGCCGGCGCGGCTTCGGTCTTCGGCGCGGTGAAATCGATGAAAGCCATGGTCGTTCTCCCTTGGGCAAGTGCGACGGACGCAGGCCGCCGTTCGGCCGTTCGGCCGTTATTTGAAAAATCGGATGGTTCAGTGAGTGCCTGGAGAAGGCGCAGCCCTGCCCTCCGCGGTCCGCTCATGCCGGCCGCTTCGCAAGGACGGGAACTGGCTGCTTCTTCAGGCCTTGGGCGTCACGGCCCTTCGCTACGCCTGTTCATGTGGGGAATGTGCATCGCCGCTTTCCTCAGCCGGTGGTCCGGCCTTTCCATACTGACTGGTATAGAAAGCAGCGGCGGATGCGTCAAGAGGTTTCTATACCGGGCGGTAGATTTAATTCAAGCCGCGTTCAGCGGCCCGGCCACATCGCCAGGCTGGTGTCGACCAGCGCCCCGAGCTGGGCCTTCGAAGCCCCTGCCCCCGCCTGCACGGCCATGCCCTGCAGGATCGCACCCAGATAATTGGCGAGGCCCTCGGCCTCGATAGGATCCGGCAAGTCGCCCTCCGCCTTTGCCCGTTCGAATCGTTCGAGCATCGCCCGATGCGACGAGGCGCGGCGGGCGATCACTTCGGCGCGAATCGACTCGGCCTCGGTCCCGCAGGCGACCGAGCTGATCACCCTGAGGCAGCCCTTGGGCTCGCACTCGCTGGTCTGCATCGCCAGCGCGCCGCGCAGCAGCCGCTCGGCGACGCCGCGGGAGGTCGGCGCCTGCAGCGCCTCGCCGATGTAAGCGAGCTTCTCGCATTCGTAGAGGTCCAGCGCCTTGCGGAAGAGCGATTCCTTGTTGCCGAAGGCGGCATAGAGGCTGGGCCGGGTGATCCCCATCGCTTCCGTCAGGTCCGACAGCGAAGCCCCTTCATAACCCCTGCTCCAGAACACGCGCAGCGCGGCGGCAAGCGCATCGTCCATGTCGAACTCGCGCGGACTGCCTTTGACGGCGGGGCAGCAGGTCAATTCCATAACGAGCGGTATATATGATCATGCTCAGCCGAAATCCAGCCCTGATTTCAAGCACCTCGGCCAGCGCCCAGGTCGCAGCTCGACAGCGATGCCGGCCACGGCTGCCGAGCCCTCTCAAAAGAGATGCCGCGCGTACACGCGAATTGCCGCCAGCGCGACGGTGAGGCCGATGAAGGCGAGGCCGTCGCTCCAATTGTCGTTGATCAGGACTCCCCCCTTGGGCAGGCGTTTCGGGTCGGCGACCCAGGTGCGCCGGAATTCGCTGTACCAATAGCCGAAGACGAGCAGTCCTCCCGGTAGGCAGATCAGCGGCTCCACATAGGCGATCTCCGGAAGGCCGCCGAAGGCCATCATCGCGGCGGTCGCGGCCCAATAAGCTAGGCCCGCCGTCCAGAGCGCCCGCCGCAGCGGCCGTGCCCGCAGCGCGACGAAGTACATCAGCAACTGGCTCATGACCGCGGTCGCCAAAAATCCGCAAGCCATCAGGCCCCCAATGGTCAGCAGTTCGTCCTGCACGGGCCACTCCCTCCGCGAACCGGCGGACATCCTGTGCGCCGGGCGCGATCTTTGCGCAAAAGCGGCGGCTTGCCCAGCGGCGGCGGGCGGCAAAGGATCAGCAGGTCGCGGCGACGTGCCGCGCCAGCCGCCCGGCATAATCCTCGACCCGGCGGTGGAGACGCGCCGCCTCGCCTCCCGGCCCGTCGAGCAACTGCGCCGCCAGGGTCGCCCGGCCGAGGCGGAACGCCGAATAAGCGAGGGTCAGAAAGGCGAGCAGCTTCGGATCGACGCTCCGCCCCGCGGCGCGGCCCACCTCCGCCGCGAAGCCGCCGGCGGCGCGCCCCTCGAGGCCGAATTCGACGGTGGCGCCGGCGACGTCCCAGGCCAGATCCTGACAGCCGATGAGGTCGTGCGCGTCATGATGGTCGAGCGCGTCGGACTTGAGCAGGCTTCCGTCCGGGAGCGCGAGCCATCGCCTCTACATCGGCTGGGGCCGTGTCGCGCTGTCGACCTATCAGGGCCTCGTTTACTCGCGCGGTGCGCCGGGCCGGCTGTTCGACCGGATCGAGCAGCTCCTGGGTGCCGGGAGCGACGGTTAGAGTCTGTCGATTGTTATTGAAACACCGTTCGGGCTGAGCTTGTCGAAGCCCTCCCTTTCCCTTCCTCAGTAGAAGAAGGGAAGGCTTCGACAGGCTCAGCCCGAACGGAGCAGGTGATTTAATCTGACCGTGACCGCGACCGAGTCCAGGCTCCGGCCTTACGTCCCCTGCCCTGCTCCGGTCAGCGTCCGCAGGGCCTCCAGCAGGCGATCGACTTCGTCGGCATTGTTGTAATGGCAGAGACCGACCCGGAGCAGGCCGCCCGCCTCCTCCAGCCCCAGCCGCGCCACCGGCTCGACCGCGTAGAAGCTGCCCGACCAGGCGAAGAGGCCGGCCTCGGCCAGATGCGCTGCGATCCGGTGCGGCTCCTGCCCTTCTATGGTGAAGGAGAAAGTGGGGACGCGGCCGTCCATCCCCGGCGGCCCGTAGAGTCTCAGGCCCGGTATCGCGGCGAGGCCGGCGAGGAGGCGCTCACCGAGCATGCGCTCGTAGGCGAGGCAGGCGTGCATCGCCTCGACCAGAGCCTGCCGCCGGCTGTTCGGTGGCGCGGGCGAGACCAGCCGGCCGAGCCACTCGAGATATTCGATCGTGCCGAGCACGCCCGCCTGGCCTTCGAAGCTCTGCGTGCCGGTCTCGAAGCGGATCGCCGGCGGGTCGATCGAGGCAGGACGGACCTTGTACGCTTCGATCCGCTCGAGCAGGGCGGCGCGGCCCCACAGCACGCCCTGATGCGGCCCGAAGAATTTGTAGGGCGAGCAGGCGAGGAAGTCGCAGCCGAGCGCGCGAACGTCGGTGGCGACGTGCGGCACCGACTGGACCGCGTCGACGTAGACGAGGGCGTCCGACCGCGCGCGCACCGTCGCGACGATGGCGGCGACGTCGTTCAGCGTGCCGAGCGCGTTGCTGGCGCCGCCCATAGCCACCAAACGGGTGCGGCTGCCGAGCAGATCGGGCAGCAGATCGAGCCGCAGCGTGCCGCCGACCGGATCGATGTCGAGCCAGCGCACGGTCGCGCCCGCATCGCGCGCGGCGAGGACCCAGGGCGTCACATTGGCGTCATGGTCGAGCCGGGTGAGGACGATCTCGTCCCCCGCCTTCCACTTCCGCGCCAAAGCGCGCGAGACGGCGAAGGTGAGCGACGTCATGTTCGGCCCGAAGGCGATCTCGCCGGCCTCGCCGCCGAGCAAATCGGCCATGGCGGCATGGGCCTCTTCGCTCAGTGCGTCGGTTTCGACGGAGCTGGCGAAAGCGCCGCCGGAATTGGCCGTGCCCCGCTCCAGATGCTGCGCCATCCGCGCGATCGCGGCGCGGCAGGCCTGGGTCCCGCCCGGCGCGTCGAGATAGGCGCGCGGGCGACCCTTGTCGGTGACGGCGAGGGCGGGAAATTGGGCGCGGACCTGGTCGATGGGGAATGGAGACATGGCGCCGCCCTAACCGAAACGGCGCGGCGTTCAAACGCGAAGCCTGCCTCCGCTCAGCTCGCCCGGTCGTGCACGTCGCGAAGATCGACCGGGGCCGCTTCATCCGCATCGCTGGTCTCGCCGCGGTCGCGGGCGCTCGGGGACGGCTTCTCGCCTTTGTCGGCGACGTTGCCGCCGATCTCGAACTCGGCCGCCGCCTCGTCCGCGGCCGGTTTCGAAGCGCCGCCCTGATTGATGGTGGGGCCGCCTTTGTGCTTCGTCATCGCATTCACTCCCTGGTTCGGCGAGGGAAACGCGCGGGCGCCGGGGAGGTTCGTCCGGCGCGGCGAGGCGCAAGGCAAGGAACCGTCAAATCTTGATCTGGCTGCCCATCTCGACCACGCGGTTGGGGGGAAGGCTGAAGAATTCCATCGGACTTTCGGCGTTGCGCATCATCCAGGCGAACAATTTCTCCCGCCAGATCGCCATGCCGCGCACCTTCGAAGCGAGCGGCGTCTGGCGCGAGAGGAAGAAGCTCGTCTCCATCATCTTGAACGGGAAGCCGCAGCAGCTGATGCGGCCGAGCGCCTCGGGCACGTTCATGTCCTGCATGAAGCCGAAGCGAAGGACGATCCGGTAGAAGCCCTCCCCGAGCTCCTCGACCTCGACCTGCCGCTCCAGATCGACATTGGGCACGTCCTCGATCGCCACCTTGAGAAAGATCGAGCGCTCGTGGAGCACCTTGTTGTGCTTGAGATTGTGCAGCAAGGCATGGGGGACGCCGTCGCGCTGGCTGGTCATGAAGATGGCGGTGCCGGGGACGCGGACGGCGGAATTGGTCGCCGATTTGATGAACAGCTCCGGCGGGATCTCGCCGCGCTTGAGCTGGCGGGCGAGAAGCTGCCGCCCCTTCGCCCAGGTGGTGAGGAAGGTGAAGGCGATGAAGCCGATCATCAGCGGGAACCAGCCGCCGCTCGGTACCTTCAGCAAATTGGCCGAGAAATAGCCCGCATCGACCAGGAAGAAGAGGATTAGGAGCGGGATCGAGATCGCCCGGTTCCACTTCCACAGCGCGAACAGGACGACGGCGAGCAGGCAGGTGTCGATGAACATCGCGCCGGTCACCGCGATGCCATAGGCGGCGGTCAGGTTGCTCGAATTGCGGAAGACCAGGACGAGCACGATCACCATCACCATCAGCGCATAGTTGATCGACGGGATGTAGATCTGGCTCTGGGCGTGGGCGCTGGTATGGGCGATACGGACGCGCGGCACATAGCCGAGGTGGATCGCCTGCTGCGTCACCGAGAAAGCGCCCGAGATCACGGCCTGGCTGGCGATCACCGTCGCCGCGGTGGCGATGAAGACGAGCGGCAGCCGGAACCAGTCCGGCGCGAGCATGAAGAAGGGGTTCTGCACCGAATGGGGATGGGCGAGCATCAGCGCGCCCTGGCCCAGATAATTGATCATCAGCGCCGGCAGCACGAGGAACAGCCAGCCGGCCTTGATCGGCCGCCGCCCGAAATGTCCCATATCCGCATAGAGCGCCTCGGCACCGGTGACGGCGAGCACCACGGAACCCAGCGAGACGAAGGCATGGAATTGCTCCGTCATGAAGAAGCGCACCGCCCAGAGCGGATTGAGCGCCGTGACAACGCCGGGGTCGCCGGTGATGCTGATCAGCCCGAGCACCGCCAGGGTCAGGAAATAGACGAGGATCACCGGCCCGAACATCGCCCCGACCGCGGCGGTGCCGTGGCGCTGGATCATGAACAGGCCGAGCAGGATGCCGACCGCGATCGGAATCACGAACGGCTGCAGGCTCGACTGGACGACGACCAGGCCCTCGACTGCCGAGAGGACCGACACGGCCGGCGTGATCATCGAATCGCCGTAGAAGAGGGCGCAGGCGAAGACGCCGAGGAGGATAATCGTCTTCCCCCATTTGGCGTCCTCGGTCTTGCGCGAGATGAGCGCGAGCAGAGCGAGGCTGCCGCCCTCGCCCTTATTGTCGGCCCGCATCAGGATGATGACGTATTTCAGCGTCACCACGATCATCATCGACCAGAAGATGAGGCTCAGCACGCCGAAGATGTGGAGCCGGTCGACCGGAAGCTGGAAATGATGATGGCCGCCGAAGGTCTCGCGGAAGGCGTAGAGCGGCGAGGTGCCGATATCGCCGAAGACGATGCCGATCGCGCCGATGGTGAGCTTGAGCAGGCTCCCCTGGACGTGAGGGCCCCCCGGCGGATCGCGAACGTCCGGCAGGGCCGCGGCGGCCGAGGCTTCGTTCATCTTCGTCCCTTGCTGCTCCGACGAGCGAAAGGCTCACCGGCAGGAAAGCCGGGCGCGGCGGAACGTTCCGCCGCCGTTCCCCGGCGGCGGCTCGCTACGCCCGCGCGCTCGCGGGTTCAAGAGGGCGCCGCTGCCGGCCGCGGGACGCCCGGGGAACGGCGAAACGGCAAGCGTCGCTTTCCCGACTCGCGCCGATGCTGTAAAAGCCGGAGCGGGGACGGGAGATAGTCGCCTGGAAAGGCAGCTGTCGCGAAACGCCTCGGCAAGAATCCGGGGCGTTTCGTTTTTCCCGGGAACCCATTTCAACAGCTGACGTTCTGCCTGTACCCCCAAGCGGCCGTCAGCTTCCCCTCCCCCCTCCCCGCTGACAGCCGCACAAGCCCCGGTCCCAAGGACCGGGGCTTTTTCTTTGCGCCCGCGAAGCCGCCCGGTTAGCTGGGGCACATGGCGGGACCGACGATCGAGACGGAGAGATTGATACTGCGGCCGCCGCTGGCGGAGGATCTCGACGGCTGGGCGGCGCTGATGGGCGACGAGGTGGCGGCGCGTTTCATCGGCGGTCTCCAGCCTCGCGCCGGCGCCTGGCGCAGCCTCGCCGCGATGGCCGGATCCTGGACGCTCAACGGCTTCGGCATGTTCTCGGTGATCGAGAAGGCGACCGGAGGCTGGATCGGCCGGCTGGGCCCGTGGCGGCCGGAGGGCTGGCCCGGCAGCGAGATCGCCTGGGGCCTCGTCCGTCCCGCCTGGGGCAAGGGCTATGCGACCGAAGGCGCCGCCGCGGCGGCCGACTGGGCCGTGACCGAGCTGGGCTGGGACGATCTCATCCATTGCATCGCCCCGGCCAATGTCGCCTCGGCGCGGGTGGCGGAACGGCTGGGCTCGGCCCGTCGCGGCCCGGGTCGCCTGCCGCCGCCGTTCGAGGCGGCCGAGATCGACATCTGGGGCCAGAGCGCCGACGAATGGCGGCGGGGCCTTGGAAGCGGCTGGACCCTCCGCTAGAGCGGACCCCATGGCACGCGAACCTTCCTACCCCAAAAACGCCCCCGTCGCTCCGGCCAAAGGCGATGCCGGGGCGCCCCGCGCGGAGGCGGGCGAGAGCAAGCCCGCCGATTCGAAGCGCACCAAGCATCTGGTCACGGGCGCAGCGATCGGCATCGGCTCCGCGGCGATCGTCGCCGCCTTGCTCTACGCCAACCGCAGCCGCCGCGACCGCTAGGCTGAATCGACGGTCAGCAAAGCGGATAAGAGGGAGATCGCAATGTGGTGAGCCGCTGCCGCCGAGGCGCGGACGGCGCCCCGATTCAGGCGGCTTCGGCGAAATGCGACCGGTGGAGGAGGCCGGTGCCGGTCATGCCGGTCTCCGCCAGCGCCAGCGCGGTGCCGCAGAAGCCGCATTCGGCCGACAGCCGGCCGATATGCCAATGGGTACGGCCGCAGCCGGGGCAATGATTGACCTCGTCGCGGCGGTAGACGACATGGAAGCCGCGCAAGGCCGGATCGGCCGGCACATGCCGCTTCCTCGCCCCGCTGCCTTCGATCGTCCTGAACATGCCTTCGCCTTTCGCTCCGACGCAGCGGATGACTGCGACGAACCGTTCTTTCTCATCGATGAGTTGAATACCGGCTGAACGTTGCGGGTAAGCGACGGGTTAACCAATCGGTCGAAAGCCGCCTTTGGTCCCGCGCCGCAGCCGCCCGGCGGCGGCGCCG
>JAQGLF010000174.1 GCA_028293025.1 Alphaproteobacteria bacterium | reverse complement strand
CGCGACGGTCGGCGCCCGCGACGCGGTGCTGCGGGACGCGGATGCGGTGCTCGGCGTCCAGGGGCAGGATGCCGCGGCGCTGACCGGCGCCAAGGCGGGGGCGCTGGTCGTCGCCTCGCTCGATCCGTTCCGCCGGCGCGACCAAGTCGTCGCTTATGCGGCGGCGGGGCTGGAGGCGCTGGCGCTGGAGTTCATGCCGCGCATCACCCGCGCCCAGTCGATGGACATCCTCTCCTCCCAGTCGAACCTCGCCGGCTACAAGGCGGTGCTCGACGCCGCCGCCGAATATGGCCGCGCCTTCCCGATGATGATGACCGCCGCCGGCACCATCTCGGCCGCCCGCATCTTCGTGATGGGCGTCGGCGTCGCCGGCCTGCAGGCGATCGCCACCGCCCGCCGTCTCGGCGCCATCGTCTCCGCCACCGACGTGCGCGCCGCGACGAAGGAGCAGATCGAGAGCCTCGGCGCCAAGGCGGTGTTCGTCGAGACGGTCAAGGGCATCGAGGGCGAGGGCGCCGGCGGCTATGCCACCGAAATGTCGGACGAGTATAAAGCGGCGCAGGCGGAATTGGTCTCCACCCATATCGCCAAGCAGGACATCGTCATCACCACTGCGCTCATCCCCGGCCGGCCCGCGCCGCGCCTGGTCTCGGACGCGCAGGTGGCGAGCATGCGGCCCGGCAGCGTCATCGTCGATCTCGCCGTCGAGCAGGGCGGCAATGTCGAAGGTGCGGTCGCCGGCGAGATCGTCGTGCGGCACGGGGTGAAGATCGTCGGCCACCGCAACATGCCGAGCCGCCTCGCCGCCGACACCTCGGCCCTCTTTGCCCGCAACATCTACAATTTCCTGTCGGCTTTCTGGGACAAGGAAGCGGGCCGCGTGGTCCTCCCCGACGACGACGAGATCGTGAAGGGGGTGCGGCTGACGCACGGGGGCAAGGTGGTGAACGAAAGGCTGCTGGGGTAAACGATCGCGCTCCCTATCCTCCCCGGAACGGGGAGGGGGGCCGGGCGAAGCGCGGTGGAGGGGGGCATGCGCAGCTCCAGCGCCCGATCGTCTACACCGCACGCAAACTCCGGCGGGAAATGTCACCCCCGGAAGCGCTCCTCTGGCAGCAGCTTCGGGCGCGGCCCGGCGGGTTCAAATTCCGGCGCCAACATCCTCTGGATCCATATGTGGCCGACTTTTTCTGTGCGAAGGCGCGCCTCATCGTCGAGATTGACGGTTGGGCACATGATACGGCCGCGGTCGCGAAGCGGGACGAGGCCCGGGACGCGGCACTGAGCGCGCGCGGTTTCACCATCCTTCGAATCCCTGCCGCCGAGATCATGCGTGACGCCGCAGCGGTTACGACTGGCATTCTGGCGCGCGCGGCGAGCCCCCTCCACCATGCTTCGCATGGTCCCCCTCCCCGTACCGGGGAGGACATCTGATAGGCCTCATCCTCCCGTAGAAAGAGACCTCTCAGGACGCGCCGCTATGCTGCCGGCGTCACTTTCTGTGACTTTCGGCGGTTTCCCGCCGCTCCCGGTTGCTCCGCGCGAATTTGTACGCGAATGTACGGACGCGGGAGGCACGGGCGGTGGATCAGGAGCAGGAATCGTTCATCCGGCGGGTGCGCGAGGAGGTGGCGCGGCGGCGCATGACCCGCCAGCTGCTCGCCGACCAAGCGCGGATCAGTCTCTCCACCCTGGAGAAGGCGCTGTCGGGAGAGCGCGCGCTGACGCTCGCGACCCGCCTGCGGGTCGAGGCGGCGCTCGGCATCGGCGGCAGCACCTCTACGGCGCCCGCTGCGACGACCGGTGCGGTGTCCAGCGTGGCGCCGCCGGAGCTCGGCGCTTATTCCCGCTCGGCGGTCTCCGGGCTCGAGGGCCATTATCTGACCCTGCGTCCATCCTTCGAGACACCGGGCGCGGTCTTCGCCTATCGCACCGAAATCGCGTGGGACGATGCGGCCTCCTGCCTCAAATTCGCCGAGAGCGCGCGGCTCGACGCCGCTTATGCGCAGCGCGGCAGGGTGTCGCTCGCCCACCAGTCGGGCCATATCTACCTCGTCACCAGCGAGATGGGCCAATATCGCCTCGCCGTCCTCGGCCACCCCGGCATCGACGGGGTGTTGAGCGGCCTGCTGCTGACGCTGCAGTCGCGGCGCGGCGCGCAGCTCGTCCCGGTCGCGACGCCCTTCGCTCTGGTGCCGCTGCGGGACGGCGACCCCCCCTCGTTCGGCCTGCTCGAAGCCGGCCATCCGGACCACGGATCGAGCCGGCGCCGGCTCGATGCGATCGTCGAGGAAGAGTTCGTTCGTTTCATTGCGTAAGCGGCCGGGCAGGTGGCCGCCTGACCGGCGCTTTTCCGCCTCGACAGGCCCCCTTTCCCCCGCCAAGGTGCGCCCGCCGCGGCTGAGGGAAGGACGCGAATGGACTTCATCTCGATCCTGTCGATCTTCGTCCTGGCCTGCTTCGTCGGCTATTATGTCGTCTGGTCGGTGACCCCGGCCCTGCACACCCCGCTGATGTCGGTGACCAACGCCGTCTCCTCGGTGATCGTGGTCGGCGCGCTGATCGCAGCGGCGGCGGCTGGGGCGCAGGGGGCGAAGTGGCTGGGGCTGCTCGCGGTGGTGCTCGCCAGCGTCAACATCTTCGGCGGCTTCGCGGTGACGGCGCGGATGCTCGCCATGTACAAGAAGAGGGAGCGGCGCTGATGCACCAAGGCGCCGCTTTGCCCAGCTGGGTCGCGCTCGCCTATCTCGTCGCGGGAATCTGCTTCATCCTCGCCCTGAGGGGCCTGTCGAACCCGGAGACGAGCCGGCGCGGCAACCGGATCGGCATGGCCGGCATGACCATCGCCGTGCTGACCACCCTGGTTCATTACGCGCCTTTCTCAAGCAGCGAGGACCCGTTCCCCCTGGTCTCCCTGGAGACTTTGGCGGAGATCGTCGGCGCCATCGCCATCGGCGGCGCGATCGGCCTCGTCACCGCCCGCCGTATCGCGATGACGGCGATGCCGCAGCTGGTCGCCGCCTTCCACTCGCTGGTCGGCCTCGCCGCG
>JAQGLF010000173.1 GCA_028293025.1 Alphaproteobacteria bacterium | reverse complement strand
ACAGGATCCAGGCGCCGGCGGAGAGGATCCGCCCGCCGCGAGGGAGGACAAGCAAGATGCGCGCATATCTCGCGACCGGCCGTTCAATCGCCCTGATGGCGGCTCTGGTCCTCGGCCTGTCCGGCTGCCTCGGCGACAATTGCCGGCCCAGCCGCGGCTGGGACAATGGCGGCCACCATCGCGGCGGCGGCGATCACAATTGCGACCGACAACGGGGCAATCACGAACGGTACTGACGCTCTGTCCTTCGGCAGGCCCGAAGGCGGGTGAATGAGCTCCATAAAGGGCGGGTGGAAAACGCACCTCCGCGGCCGTAAAGCGTGGGCCCGATGCTCACCGCCCTTCTCATCCTGTCGGCCGCGCAGGGCTCGCTTGGCAGCGGGGCCAACCGCTACGCGATCGACGAGCCGATGCTCCGGCCGGAGACGAAGCCGGTCTGGGCCGACGAGTTTGCGGGCGATCGGGTGGACGCCGCCAAATGGCGCTTCGACACGAGGCGAAACAAGCTCGGCTGGTTTAATGGCGAGCAGCAATATTACGGGCCCACGGCCGCCCGGGTCTCGGGCGGCATGCTGACGATCGAGGCGCGGCGGGACCCGGCGCTGCGGGGGCGTCCAGATTGGGGCGGCCAGGTTTACGGCTCGGCCAAGCTGAGCACGCAGGGGCTGGCGGCGTGGACTTACGGCTTCGTCGAGGTGCGCGCGAAGCTGCCTTGCGGCGGCGGCATGTGGCCGGCGATCTGGATGATGCCGGAGGGAAACCCGCCATGGCCCGACGGCGGCGAGATCGACATCATGGAGCAGGTCAGCGCCGAGCCCAATTTCGTCCACGCCACGGTCCATTCGGCGAAGTTCGTTCACACCAAAGGAACCCAGCGAGGCGCCTCCTTCAAGGTGCCGACCAGCTGCTCCGCCTTCCATCTTTACCAGATGCGCTGGACGCCGGAGGCGATCACGATCGGCGTCGACGGACACGCTTATTTTCGAGTCGCCAATGACGCTCCCGGCGATCGCGGCGCCTGGCCGTTCGACCGCCCGTTCCACCTGATCCTCAACCTTGCGATGGGCGGCGGCTGGCCGGGCCCGGTCGACGATGCCGCCCTGCCGCAGACGATGCAGGTGGATTATGTGCGGGTGTGGCCGCTGGCGCATCCCTGAGGTGGGACGCGGACGTTCACGTCGGTAGGTGACGTGCGGCTCTCACCTTCAAAAGGTGGATCAGCGCCTCGTCCATGAAACCGTATTCGTCCGGAATGTCGAGGCAGATAACCCGTACGTCCTTGAGGCTTGCCTTGAATCGCTTTTGCAGCTTGTTCCGGTGAGCCTTTTCCATGACGAAAATGATGTCGGCCCAGGCGACCAGCTCGGATGTGAGCGCAGTCTCGGCATCGTTGTTCAGCCCGGCTGAAGCGACTTCGATTCCGGGATGGGATGCAAAGACCTGCTCTGCCGTAGGGCTGCGAAGCCGATTCTGGCTGCACACGAACAAGACGTTCTTCATCGCCCCAATTCGCATGCGCACGCCAATGTCCGCAACGTGTGGAAAGCGTAGATCCAGGAGCATGTCACCAGCGCTACGCAGAATGTCCTCGCTGGATCGAATACGGATGTTCGCTGCTGGCAGCTAACGCGCCGCCGCCGCGCCGCCCGCCCGCAAATTCCGAAAGATCTCCGCTTCCCGGGCCCGGTAGGGCGTGCCGTCGGGCTTCACCAGATCGTGGAACCAGATCGTCGGCGGCTTCACGACATAGGGATGGTCCCAGCTCTCCCAGGGCAGCCAGGTCTGGATCTTGCCCTGCGCGAAGCCCCAATTGACCATGCCGACATTCTCGCGCCGGCCGATCGGCAGCACGGTGTCGACGGTCGAGCCGGCGCTGCGGGCCATCCATTCGGTGCAGATCAGGGGGCGGCCCCAGAGCTTGAGCTGCGCCACCCGCCGCGCGAACGTCTCGGGCCAGCTGTAATCGTGGAAGCTGATCACGTCGGAGCGGGAGAGCTGGGTGCGCTGGATCGCGTTGAATTTGGCGCCTGACGACCAGTCGTTGCCGTTCCAGATGCCGCTGGTCAGCGGCTGGACCGGGCGACGGCTCCGCGCCCAGGCGAAGACCTTGGGCAGCAGCTCCTCGATCCGCGTCTTTTCCTGGGCGAACTGCGCGGCTTCGTAATTGCCGCCGCCGTCATTGTCGGGCTCGTTCCAGACGTCCCAGGCGAGCACGCGCCGGTCGTTGGCGAAGCTGCCGACCACGTCCTCGACATAGGCCCGCAGCCGCGGCTCCTGCGCGCGGTCGATGAGGTCGGCGCGGCCGGGGCTCTGCAGCCAGCCCGAATTGTGGACGCCCGGGATCGGCGGGTGCTGCGGGCCGATCTTCGGATCCGGATCCCAGCAGCTGTCGAACAGGACGAAGATCGGCCGGATATTGTGGCGGGCGGCGATGGCGAGGAACTGGTCGATCCGCCGCTTGAACCCCGCCGGGTCCTGCTTCCAGGCGAGATCGTGGAGGAACACGCGCATCGTGTTCATGCCGAACTCGCGCTGCGCCCAGCCGAGCTCGCGGTCGATCTCGGCGGGGTCGAAGGTCGCCGCCTGCCACATTTCGAGTTCGTTGATCGCGTCGGCCGGGATGTAATTGGCGCCGGTCAGCCAGGGCTGCCGCGCATACCAGGCATTGGCCTCGGCGGCGGTCCAGCGCCGCGCCTCCGCCGGCGCGACGACGGCGGGCGCGGCCGGCGCGAGGGCATAAGCCTGAACGGGCGCCGCAAGTGCCGCGGCGGCGAGCGCGATCCGGAAAAAAAGCCTCATCTTCGTCCTCCGCGGGCGGTTCGGGCTCAGCGGCGGGCGGCGGCCGAGAAGCGCCAGATGATGATGTTGCGATAGGTCTGCCCCGGCTCCAGCCGCACCGATCCGAATTCGGGCCGGTTCGGCGTGTCCGGGAACATCTGCGGCTCGAGCACGATCGCATCGCCCTCGCGATAGAGCTTGCCCGCCTTGCCCGACGTCGTCGCGTCGAGGAAATTGCCCGAATAGAATTGGATGCCGGGTTGGTTGGAGAGCACTTCCATCGCCCGCCCCGATTTCGGCTCCTCGACCCGCGCCAGCAGCCGCGGCGTGCGCGACAGGGCGCGCGCGACCGCCCAATTGTGATCGTAGCCGCGGCCGTAGACGATCTGACGGTCGGAAGCGTCGCGCACCCGCGCGCCGATCGCGGTCGGCCGGCGGAAGTCGAAGACCGTGCCGGCGACCGGCTGCAGCGCGCCGGTCGGGATCGCGGTCGCGTCGGTCGGCGTGTAGGTGTCGGCGGGGATGGTCAGCAAATGGCCCATCGCCCCCTCCGCGGAGCCTTCGCCGGCGAGGTTCCAATAGGCATGGTTCGAAAGATTGACGAGCGTGGTCCGGTCGGTCGTCGCCTTGTATTCGACCGAGAGCTGGTTCTTCTCGTCGAGCGCATAAACGGCGGTGACGGTGAGCGTGCCGGGATAGCCCATGTCGCCGTCGGGGCTGACCAGCCGCAGGGTGACGCTCGCCGCCGGCCCGTCCTTCACGCCGGTCACCTGCCAGAGCGATTTGTCGAAACCCTTGGTGCCGCCGTGCAGCGAATTGGGCCCGTTATTGATCGGCACCTGATAATGATGGCCGTCGAGGGTGAAGCGGCCGCCGGCGATGCGGTTGGCGACGCGGCCGACGGTCGAGCCGAAATATTGCGGCTTGTCGACATAATCCTCGATCGTCGGATAGCCGAGAGCCACGTCGGCCGGCCGGCCGCTGCGGTCGGGCACGATCACCGACTGGATCGAGGCGCCGTAGGTGATGATGCGGGCGCTCATGCCGTGACGGTTGGCCAAGGTGATCGCCTCGACGTTCCGCCCATCGGCCAGCGTCCCGAACGGCGCCCGCGAAACGCTCGCCGCCTCAGCGGCGCCGCCCAGGCCCGCAATCGCCGCCAGCACCATGACCAACCTCCGCTTCCGCATGCGTCTCCCCTTCGATCGTCCGTTATCCGGCGCTTTGATCATCGGATTAGTATGATAATAAGGAAGCCGAAACAACCGCGCGCCACAAGGAATCCTGCCCGTGCCGATCCGCCGCCGCCCCGTCTTCGGCCTGTCCCTCCGCGCCGGCCTCGCCGCG
>JAQGLF010000171.1 GCA_028293025.1 Alphaproteobacteria bacterium | reverse complement strand
GTTGATCGTCACCGGCGCCACCGTGACGGTGACGGGCGGCGCGAGCGGGGCGAAGATGATCGTCCCGCCACCGACTCCGGGCCCGGTCCCGGCGGCGCCCGCGATCAGGGTGAGGCCGATCGGCAGGCCGAGGCTCTGCGCCGGGATGGTGGTGCCCCTGGTGAGCGTCACCGCAGCGTCGATGTGGACGTCATGCCCCGCGCACAAGGCGATATTGCCGTCGGTCGTGGTGATCGCGTGGAAGACGCGCACGTCCTGCCCGGCGCTCAGCAGGATGCTGCCGTTGACCGTGGTCAGCGCCGCGTTGACGAGGACGTCGCGGCCGCAGCAGGCGACGATATTGCCGTTGGTGGCGCTGATCGGCGCGTTGATGACCACGTCCCGAAAGGCGTTCATCGTCAGCGTCGTCGGCGCTCCGGACGCGGTCCAGGCGATGGCGTCGTTGACGATGATATCGCCATTGCCGCCGCTGGTGTCGCCGGGCGCGGGAATCGTGCTGATCACGATGCTGTTGGTCACCAGCTGCTGGGAGAGGGTCGCCCCGGAGATATTGCCGCCGGCGCCGATCGTGAAGTCGGCGGGGTCGATCAGCCAGGTGCCGGTGGTGCCGAACGGCGCGGCGGTGGTGATCCGGGCGCCGTCGGCGATATCGACGCGCGCGGCCGAGGTCTCGATGAAGCCGCCGTCGCCGCCATTTGGCGCGCTGGCGTCGAGCACACCCTTGATCGACATCGTGCCGCTCTGCATGTCGCCGAGCAGGGTGATCGTGCCCTTCCTGTCCTGCAGGGTGCGGGCCTCGATGATGCCGGTGTTGTTGACCACGGTCCGGAGCAATGCGCCGGCCGCCTGTGCGGTCATCAGTACTCGCCCGCCGTCGGCGCGCAGCAGCCCGCCATTGGCGACGAGCGCGTTGACCGCGCCCTTGTCGACGGCGACGTTGAGCAGCCCGTCGCCGGCGACGTCGAGCGTGATCGCCTGGCCCGCCGCGAGCGCGACGGTGCCGAGATTCGCCTGGATGGTTCCCTCGTTGCTGACGCTGGCGCCGAGCAGGGCGACATAGCCGCCGTCGGCGTTGATCGCTCCCTGGTTGACCACCGCGCCGCCGCTGCCGGTGAAGGCATAATGGCCGGCCATGAAGTCCGCGTCGGACAGGCCGAGGGTCGAGGCGACGAGGCCGCCGACGTTCACGTTCGCGCCCCGCCCGAACAGGATCCCGTTGGGGTTGATCAGGAAGACCTTGCCGTTGGCCTGGAGGCTGCCGAGGATCGAGGAGGGATCGGGACCGATCACCCGGTTGAGGGCGACCGAATTGGAATTGGGCTGGACGAAGACGACTTGATTGTCCTTGCCGATCGAGAAGGACTGCCAGTTGATCGCGGCCTGCTGGCTCGACTGGGTGATGGTGACCGCCTGGCCGCCGGTGGCGATGGTCGCGCTTCCGGCGGTGACGGTGCCGCCGGAGGGAAGGCTCTGCGCCTGCGCCGCCGAGGCGGCGGCGAGGCCGAGCAGGGCCAGCCCGGCGAAGCGGACGATCGCGGTCGACCGGAACAGGGCGCTCTTGCGGCGCGAAAGGCCCTCGGCGGTGTCGGTGGCGGACATGGGGTTGAAGCTGGTCATGGTGGCGTCCTTGTTGTCGAGGGCGGCGTGAGCCGGGCTTTGATCGGCCGGCGTCAGAACATCTTGGTGATCTGGAACCAGAAGCGGCCGGGCTTGTCGGGCGCCGAGGTCGCCGGCTTGTGGCCGAGCCTGGCGGCGTAGCTGGTCCTGACGACGAGGCCGTCGGGGCCGGCCCAGGTCAGCCCGGCGCCGATGCCGCTGCGCGCCGCATGGTTCGATCCGGTGAACCAGGGATTATGGGCATATCGGACCTCGCCGGCATCGGCGAAGCCGATCAGCTGGAGCCGGCCGGGCAGGGCGCCCGTCCATTGGCTGAGCATCAGCCGCGCCTCGAGCGTGGCGATATAGCCCTGATCGCCATAGGCCTCGCCCTCGGGATAGGCGCGAACGCCATAGGCGCCGCCCAGCTCCATCTTCTCCGAGCTGTCGAGATTGTCGAAGGCGAGCTGTCCGCGCACGGAGGCGTAGAGCGAGAGCGGTCCGCTCAGGGTCTGCAGCCGCGCCGCGCTGAACTGGAGCTTGTTATAATGCCCCTGGCTGCGGGCGGTCAGCGCGTCGGCCGCCCGCTCGGCCGGGGTCTTGATGTCCAGCCTGCCGATCGTCCAGCCGGCGGAGAAGACGTTCCACCCGCCGCCGCCAAGGCCGTCGCGCGAGTCGCCGCTGAAGCCGAAAGTGATCGCCCGGATGCTCTTGTCGGATTCGCTGCCGACGGCGCCGATCCTGTCCTTGAGCTGCCTCGCGTCGAGCGCCGCCAGGAAGTTGAGGTTGGCGCGGCGCGAACGCACCAGAGGATAGGCGCCGTAGAGGCTGAAGATGTCGGCGGTGCCGTCCGCGTCGAGGATGCTGAACTCGTGGCCCAGGGCATAGCGCAAATGGGTAAAGGCCGCGCCGACGGTGACGCTGCCGACCGGCACCTGATAGGCGGCGCGGCCATAGGCAAGGCCGCCGGTCGAGCCCAAGACGCGCAGGCTCGCCTGGTCGCCGATCCCAGCCGGGTTGTTGACATAGAGCGTGCCGCCGAGCCGATAGGTGCCGGTATAGCGATTGCCGGCATTGTCGGCCTCGATGCTGCCGGTGACGCGTGGACCGGGCGCGATGTCGACGATCAGGTCGGATGTGCCGATTTCGGCGCCCGGCGCGAGCGTGGATTTGATCCGCACGCCGGGAATGTCGGACAAAAGCAGA
>JAQGLF010000158.1 GCA_028293025.1 Alphaproteobacteria bacterium | reverse complement strand
GGTTGGCGAGGTCTGCTTCAACACCGCGATGACCGGCTATCATGAGATCATGACCGATCCGAGCTACGCGGCACAGATCGTCACCTTCACCGTCCCCCATATCGGCAATGTCGGCGCCAATTATGAGGATCTGGAGGCGGACAATCCCTGGGCGCTGGGCTGCGTCGTCCGCGGCGACGTCACCCGGCCGAGCAATTTCCGGGCGGCCTCCGGCTTCGATGAGTGGATGCGCTCGAACGCGCGGATCGGCCTCGCCGGCGTCGACACCAGGGCGCTGACGCGCAAGATCCGGGTCGACGGCGCGCCGAACGGCGTGATCGCCCACAATGCCAAGGGCGCGTTCGACGTCGAGGCCCTGCTGGCGAAGGCGCGGGCCTGGCCGGGGCTGGAGGGCATGGACCTCGCCAAGGAGGTCTCCTGCCGGCAGATGTACCGCTGGGCGGGCGGGCTGTGGCGGCTGGGCGAAGGTTATGGCGAAAGCGGGGAAGGGGAGGGCCGACCCCATGTCGTCGCCATCGACTATGGCTCGAAGCGCAACATCTTCCGCAACCTCGCCGACGCCGGCGCCGACGTCACCGTGCTCCCGGCCACCGCCAGCTTCGAAGAAGTCATGGCGCACCAACCGGACGGTTTCTTCCTCTCCAATGGCCCCGGCGATCCGGCCGCGACCGGCGCCTATGCCGTGCCGGTGATCCGCCGGATGCTGGAGACGGGGAAGCCGCTGTTCGGCATCTGCCTCGGCCACCAATTGCTCGGCCTCGCCGTCGGCGCGCGGACGGTGAAGATGCACCAGGGCCATCGCGGCGCCAACCACCCGGTCAAGCGCCTCGCCGACGGCCGCGTCGAGATCACCAGCATGAACCACGGCTTCGCGGTCGAGACGGAGACGCTGCCCGACAATGCGCGGCCGACGCATATCTCCCTGTTCGACGGCAGCCTCGCGGGGCTGGAGCTGACCGACCGGCCGGCATTCAGCGTCCAATATCATCCGGAGGCGAGCCCGGGACCGCAGGATAGCGTTTATTTGTTCGCGAAGTTCGTGGGGCAACTCGGCGGCCGGCATGGCGACTGATCTCCGGCCAATGCTGCGGCTGGGCCTCACATTGGCTCTTCCGGCGCTCCTCTCCGCCTGTGCGCTTGCTCACCTTCACCCGGCAGAAGAGCTTTCCGCCGTCGGGCGGACCTGCGGGGTCGCCGAAGGGGAGGTGACGCAGGATGCCGAGGAGCCCAGGATCCTGTTCCTCTACGCCCTCGGCCCCTCCCGCGCCCAGATCGCCTGCGTCGCGCGCTGGTCGCGCAAGCATCATCTCCATCTGGCCTATATCCAGGCCGTGAACTGGCAGAATCAGTGATGCTCGGTCGCGTTCAAGAATTCTCAGCCGTCATCGTCAGCGCTGGCAGGGCTCCCTCTCCCCGGCGGGGAGAGGGTTGGGGTGAGGGGGCTCGGCGGCTGACAGGAATTGCGGGCGCCGTACGCCGCCACCCAACCATGCGGCGCTGGTCCGTCCCCCGGACGGACCTTAGTCGCGCCGCATCCCGCACGGGGGAGGGCTTAGCCGTTGGACGCGATCTTGAGGTGATCGAGAATAGACTCGAGCACGCCATCGAGATTCCCCATCACATCGCCGTTCCAGAAGCGAATGACGGTGTAGCCATAGGCTTCGATCATGTGCGTGCGTTCGGCGTCCGCCTCGGCAGCGCCGGCGTGCTGGCCGCCATCGAGCTCAACGACCAGCTTCGCGCCCCGGCAAGCGAAGTCGGCGACGGCATTGCCGATCGGATACTGACAGACGAACTTGTGCCCGGCGAGCTGTCGGCTTCGAAGGCTGGACCAGAGAAGTCTCTCGGCATCCGTCATTGCCCGCCGCAGCTTCCGCACGGTCGGAGTCAGTTTCTTGCCCGCCATCTCTCCACACCCTCACCCAACCCTCTCCCACAAGGGAGAGGGCTTAAGGTAGCCTAGACGTGCCGAGAAGAACCGATATCTCCTCCATCCTCGTCATTGGCGCCGGGCCGATCGTGATCGGCCAGGGGTGCGAGTTCGATTATTCCGGGACGCAGGCGGTGAAGGCGCTGCGGGAGGAGGGTTATCGGATCGTCCTCGTCAATTCGAACCCGGCGACGATCATGACCGATCCCGAGCTCGCTGATGCCACCTATGTCGAGCCGATCACGCCCGAATTCGTCACGCGTATCATCGCCAAGGAGCGGCCGGACGCGGTGCTGCCGACCATGGGTGGGCAGACCGCGCTCAACGTCGCGCTCGCTTTGTGGAAGGACGGCACGCTCGAAAAATATGGCGTCAGGATGATCGGCGCCGATGCCGAGGCGATCGAGAAGGCCGAGGACCGGCTGAAGTTCCGCGAGGCGATGGACAAGATCGGGCTCGAAAGCCCGCGGTCCGAGATCGCCCACAGCCTCGAGGAGGCAGTGCGGGCGCTCGATCTCGTCGGCCTTCCCGCCATCATCCGGCCGAGCTTCACTTTGGGCGGCACTGGCTGCGGCATCGCCTATAATCGCGAGGAGTTCGTCGAGATCGTCACCGGCGGCCTCGACGCCAGCCCGACCAATGAAGTCCTGATCGAGGAATCGGTGCTCGGCTGGAAGGAATATGAGATGGAGGTGGTGCGCGACCGCAACGACAATTGCATCATCATCTGCTCGATCGAAAATGTCGATCCGATGGGCGTCCATACCGGCGATTCGATCACGGTCGCGCCGGCGCTGACGCTGACCGACAAGGAATATCAGATCATGCGCAATGCGAGCATCGCTTGCCTGCGCGAAATCGGTGTCGAAACAGGCGGTTCCAACGTCCAGTTCGCGGTCGATCCGAAGAGCGGGCGGCTCGTCGTCATCGAGATGAACCCGCGCGTCAGCCGCTCCTCGGCGCTCGCCTCCAAGGCCACCGGCTTCCCGATCGCCAAGGTCGCGGCGAAGCTGGCGGTCGGCTACACATTGGACGAGATCCAGAACGACATCACAGGCGTGACGCCGGCCAGCTTCGAGCCGACGATCGACTATATCGTCACCAAGATCCCACGCTTCACCTTCGAGAAGTTCAAGGGCGCCGAGCCCCTGCTGTCGACGGCGATGAAGTCGGTGGGGGAGGTGATGGCGATCGGCCGCTCCTTCCACGAGAGCCTGCAAAAGGCGCTGCGGGGGCTGGAGACGGGCCTCACCGGGCTCGACGGCGTGAAATCGCTCTACGGCGCGCCGCGGGCCGAGATCGAGGCGGCGCTGGCGCGAGCGACGCCGGACCGGCTGCTGGTCGCCGCCCAGGCGCTGCGCGAGGGCTTCACCGTCGCCGAGATCAACGCCATCACCCATTACGATCCCTGGTTTCTCGATCGGCTCCAGGAGATCGTCGAGACCGAGGAGGAGATCTGCCGCGACGGTCTGCCGCTCGAGGCGGAGGGGATGCGGCGACTCAAGGCGATGGGCTTTTCGGACAAGCGGCTGGCGGAGCTGGCGGTGCGCTCGGCGAACCTGCCCGACCGGGTCTACGGCAAGGTCGCCGCCAGAACCCACGGCCTGATCCACGACACGGTCAAGGCGCTGGCCGGCGCCACCACCGAAAGCGAGGTGCGGGCGCTCCGCCACAAGCTCGGCGTCCGGCCCGTTTTCAAGCGGATCGACACCTGCGCCGCCGAATTCGAGGCGAAGACGCCCTATATGTATTCGACCTACGAGGCGCCGAGCTTCGGCGAGCCGGAGGATGAGAGCCAGCCGTCGGACCGGCGCAAGGTGGTGATCCTCGGCGGCGGGCCCAACCGGATCGGCCAGGGGATCGAGTTCGACTATTGCTGCTGCCACGCCTGCTACGCGCTGGGTGAGGCGGGGTTCGAGACGATCATGATCAACTGCAATCCGGAGACGGTCTCGACCGATTACGACACGTCCGACCGCCTCTATTTCGAGCCGCTGACGGTGGAGGACGTGCTCGAGATCCTCCACGTCGAGAAGGCGAAAGGGGAATTGGTCGGAGTCATCGTCCAATTCGGCGGCCAGACGCCGCTCAAGCTGGCGGCGGCGCTGGAGAAAGAGGGGATTCCGATCCTCGGCACCTCGCCCGACGCGATCGACCTCGCCGAGGACCGGGAGCGCTTCGCCGCTCTGGTCAACCGGCTCGGCCTCAGGCAGCCCGAAAACGGCATGGCCCGCTCGCGCGAGGAGGCGATCGCGGTCGCCGAGCGGATCGGCTATCCGGTCCTCACCCGGCCCTCCTACGTGCTCGGCGGGCGGGCGATGGAGATCGTCGACGGCCCCGCCCAGCTCGAGGACTATATCGTCACCGCGGTCCAAGTCTCCGGCGACAGCCCGGTCCTCATCGATCAATATCTGCGCGACGCGATCGAGGTCGACGTCGACGCCATTTCCGACGGTCGCGACGTCGTCATCGCCGGCGTCATGCAGCATATCGAGGAAGCCGGCGTCCATTCGGGCGACAGCGCCTGCTCGATTCCGCCCTACAGCCTCGATGCGGGCGTGATCGCCGAGATCGAGCGGCAGGCGCGGGCGCTGGCCCTCGCGCTCGGGGTCAAGGGGCTGATGAACGTCCAGTTCGCGGTCAAGGACGGCATCGTCTACCTCATCGAGGTCAATCCCCGCGCCAGCCGCACCGTGCCCTTCGTCGCCAAGGCGATCGGCACCCCGGTCGCCAAGATCGCGGCGCGGGTGATGGCCGGCGAGCCCCTGATCAAGTTCCTGCCGATCCGCCGCGACATTCCGCATGTGGCGGTCAAGGAAGCGGTCTTTCCCTTCGCCCGCTTCCCGGGCGTCGACCCGGTGCTCTCGCCGGAGATGAAGTCGACCGGCGAGGTGATGGGCATCGACAGCGATTTCGCCAAGGCGTTCCTGAAGTCGCAGCTCGGCGCCGGCGTCTTCCCGCCGACCGAGGGCACCCTGTTCGTCTCGGTCAAGGACAGCGACAAGCCGCTGATCGCGCCGCCGGTGCGCGCGCTCGTCGAAATGGGCTTCAAGGTCGTCGCCACCGGCGGCACCGCCGATTATCTGAACGGACAGGGAATCGCGGTCGAAAAGGTCAACAAGGTCGCCCAGGGCCGGCCGCATATCGTCGACAAGATCAAGGACGGCGAGATCGGCATCATCTTCAACACCACCGAGGGCTGGCAGAGCCACAAGGACAGCGCCTCGATCCGGGCTTCGGCGCTGATGGCGAAGGTTCCCTATTTCACCACGGCCGCTTCCAGCGCGGCCGTCACCCGGGCGATCGCGGCCGAAAGGGAGGGCAGCCTTGATGTTCGGTCCCTCCAGGACTATTATTCAGTCTCCAGAGCGTGATCCTGAAATATTAGACGCCACATGGCCGCCCCGCTCGCCGGAGGCGGCCATAAAAAGTTTTGACGAAAGGCAAAGGTTATGGCGACGGTCGAAAAGATGCCGATGCTGGCCGAAGGCTATGAGCGACTGCAGACCGAGGTCCGGCACCTCAAGACCGTCGAGCGACCGCAGATCATCGAGGCGATCGAGGAAGCGCGCGGTCATGGCGACCTTTCCGAAAATGCCGAATATCATGCCGCCAAGGAGCGCCAGGGGCAGGTCGAGGCGCAGATCGCCGATCTCGACGATCGCCTCAGCCGGGCGATGGTGATCGACCCGACGACCCTGTCGGGCGACAAGGTGATCTTCGGCGCGACCGTCCATCTGCGCGACGAGAATGACGCGCCGGTCAAATATCAGATCGTCGGCCAGACCGAGGCGGACGCCAAGGTCGGCCGGATCAGCTATTCCTCGCCGCTCGGGCGGGCGCTGATCGGCCGCACGGTCGGCGACGAGGTCGAGGTCTCGACTCCGTCGGGCGATCGCTATTATGCGATCCAGAAGGTCGAATTCATCTGACAACCCGAAGCGGCCGGGCCAGTCTCCCGGCCGCGATTCCAGCCACAAGGCCTTCCGATCCGATGCGACCTCCGCAGAACTGGCAGAGCGCCCGCGTCACCCTCGCGATCACGGCGATCACGATCCTTGCTTGGCTGGCGGTGACGCTGACGGGGCAGGAGCAACCGGCCGCGATGATGGGGGGCTTCGTTCCGGAGAGGCTGCACGCGCTGCACGGCGGCGCGCTCGTCGCGGCGCTGCTGATCACGCCGCTGACCGCGACCCTGCTCCATTCCGGCCTGATCCATCTCGGCTTCAACCTCCTCGTCCTCCTCTTCTGCGGGCGGATGGTCGAGAACATCCTCGGCGCACGGGGGATGATCATCCTCTATCTGGTCGGCGCCTATGCGGCGGCGGCGGCGCATTATCTGGGCGGGTCGACCGACCCGTTCCCGATGATCGGCGCCAGCGGCGCGATCTCGGCGGTGATCGGCGCTTCGGCGATGCTGGTGGGCAAGAACAAGGTCCGCATCGCCCATCCGCTGCTGGCGCGCTGGCTCAACGCCTTGTGGCTGGCGGCGGCCTGGATCCTGCTTCAGGTGCTGATCGGCTATACCATCCAGCTCAGCGGCCCGCGTATCGCCGTCGCCGCCCATATCGGCGGCTTCCTCGCCGGCATGGCGCTGGCCAATCCGCTGCTCCTGCTGAAATGGCGCGGCGCCTAGCCACCCATCGGGGCGAGCTAGCCCTTCGCGGCCCCCAGCTCGGGCTCGAGCAGCCGGTGGAGGTGGACGACGACATATTTCATCTCGGCATCGTCGACCGTCCGCTGCGCCGCGGCGCGCCAGGCGTCGAGGGCGGTGGCATAATCGGGATAGACGCCGACCACGTCCACCGACGCCATGTCGAAATCGAGGCCGCGCGGGTCCTTGACCCGGCCGCCGAAGACGAGGTGGAGCTTGCTCATCCCCGCGCCGATAATC
>JAQGLF010000112.1 GCA_028293025.1 Alphaproteobacteria bacterium | reverse complement strand
GCAGGCGCCGCCGCGGGGGGAGAGGTGGACGCAGGGCTCCAGCGTCACATAGGCGGTGGCGCCCGCCGCCGCCTCGCCGGCCTCCGCGAGCGCCATCTGCTCGGCATGGGGACGGCCGCCCGCCTGGGTCCAGCCGCGGCCGAGAATGCGCTCCTCCTTCACGATCACGCAGCCGACATTCGGGTTGGGCGCGGTGCGGCCGCGGCCGCGCTCGCCGAGCGCCGCCGCCGCACCCATCCAGCGTTCGTCACCGTCCAAACTGCCCGCGTTCAAATCCCCAGCCCATGCAAATCCTTGTCCAGCTTCCTGAACTGCCGCTGCCGCTCCCTGATCGCCGCCTCGCGCCGGATCTGGTCGCGCTTCTGGTCGGCCTTGATCTCGGCGTCGCTGCGATTGGCCGGCCAGCTTTCGGCGTAGATGATCTCCGGACCCTGCTGAACGCGATGCGCGGAATCGTGGAGGAAGCCGGCGACGATCAGCAGCGGCATGGTGACCGCGACGGCGAGGCCCGCCCATTGATAGCGGCTGCGCTCGGCCGTGAAGGCGCGGATGTCGGCCCAGAGAGCCTTGGGCGCGGCGGGACGGGGGTACCAGGACATGGGCTCAAGATAGGCACCCTCCGCCCCGCGCGCCAGCCTTGCGGACTCAGCCGTCGGGAAGGACCCAGCGGATCGCGCTGGCGACATTGTCGGTGGTCGGATGGCCGCTGCCGTCGCGGGCGGGCGCGAAATGGGCGCGCATGCGCATCAGCCGGCAGGTCGTCGCGTCGAGCGACGATGAGCCGCTCGAGCCGGTCACCGCACAGTCGGTCACCCGCCCGTCCGGGCCGACCGACAGGCGGAAGCGCGTCGTCCCCTGCTCCTCGCCCCGGATCGCCGCGTCGGGATAATCGGCATTCGAGACATAGGAATGGAGATCTGCGCGAGCTCGCGCCGGCTCGAACTTCGGCGGCGGCGGAGGTGGCGGCGGCGGCTCGACGATCGTCCCGGTGCCGGCACCGCTGCTGAAATTGGGCGGCGGAGACGGCGGAAAAGGCGGAAATTCGATCGCGCGGTCGATTGGATGGTCGATGACGGGCGGAGTAGTGGTGACGCGCATATCCTCGATACGCGTATTTGGCGGCGGCGGCACAGGATTCGGCGGCGGCGGCGGTGGAACCGGAATGGGATAGACGATGATCGGTGGGTCCTTGATCAGGGTCGGCATCCCCATCTTCGTCATCATCAGCGCGGTGATGGCGGCGCCGTGGAGCAGGACGACGACGGTCATGCCGGTGGGGCTCAGGCGCTTCGGCTGGTAAAATCCTCCTTCAGTCATGGCGGCTCTCCTTGGTTCAGGCCGCTTGAGCGGCTCTGCTGATATGAGAGGTTATCTCATAACGTCATGTTACATTATATCTAAAGCCGGGAAAAGCCATTTGTTCCCGCACCCGCGAGAAGGGGAGTGACGCGGGTTGCGTTCAGCCGTGAACTTCCTCCGCTCGAGGGGGAGGGCAGAATGGGGGTGCCAGGCGTTCGAGATAAATCCCGGTGGCCCCTCACCATGAGGCGCTGGCGTTAGAGCGCGGCTTCCAGGCGGGCGACCGCCTCGTCGCGGCCGATCAGCGGCAGCAGGGCCGCCATTTCCGGGCCGCTGTCGCGCCCGGTCAGCGCGCGGCGCAGCGGCAGGAACAGGGACTTGCCGCTCGCCCCCGTCCGCTCCTTCACCGCCGCGACGAGCTGGCGCCACGGCTCGGCCGCCCAGTCGATGCCGCGCGCCGCTTCGACCGCGGCGGCGACGACCGGGCGATCCTCCTCCGCCGCTTTGGTTTCGACATGGCCGTGCAGGATCGTCCACCAGTCGCCCGCTTCGCCGACCTTGCGCAGGTTCGGCCGGACCGCCAGCCAATCGGCCGGCCCCATCCCGGCGGGCAGGCGCTCCGCGACCGCGTCGAAAGGAAGCTGGTGGACGATCTTGGCGCTGAGACCCGCCAGCTCGTCGAGGTCGAAGCGCGCCGGCGCGCGGCCGAAGGTCGCGAAATCGAAGCTCTCGATCAAAGGCGCGGCCGAGATTACCGGCTCGACCGGCAGGCTGGTGCCGATCCGCGCAAGCTTGGCGACCAAGGCGGCGGGCTCGATGCCGGCCTCGCGCATCGCGTCGACGCCGAGCGAGCCGAGCCGTTTCGAAAGCTTTCCCTCCGATCCGACCAGCAAGGCCTCATGGGCGAAAGCGGGCGGCGGGGCGCCCAGCGCCTCGAACATCTGGATCTGGAGCGCGGTGTTGGTGACATGGTCCTCGCCGCGGACGACATGGGTGACGCCGAGCTCGATATCGTCGACGCAGCTCGGCAGCATGTAGAGCCAGCTCCCGTCCTCGCGCCGCACCACCGGATCCGACAGCAAAGCCGGATCGAAATGCTGCAGGCCGCGGATGAGGTCGTTCCATTTGATCGGCGCGTCATGGTCGAGCCGGAAGCGCCAGTGCGGCCGCCGCCCTTCCGCCTCCAGCCGGGCGCGGTCACCATCGGTCAGGTCGAGCGCGGCGCGGTCGTAGACCGGGGGCATGCCGCGCCCCAGCTGCACCTTGCGCTTCAGCTCCAGCTCCTGCGCCGTCTCATAGGCCGGATAGGCGCGGCCCGCTTCCCTGAGCCGCGCGAGCGCCATCTCGTAGCGGCCGAAGCGCGCCGACTGGCGATGCTCCTCGTCCGGCGCCAGGCCGAGCCAGGCGAGATCCTCGCTTATGCCGGCGGCATATTCCTCGCGCGACCGCTCCCGGTCGGTGTCGTCGAGCCGGAGCAGGAAGCGGCCGCCATGCTTGCGCGCCCACAGCCAATTGTGGACGGCGGTGCGGATGTTGCCGACGTGGAGCCGTCCGGTCGGCGCCGGGGCGAAGCGGGTGACGACGCTCATGCGTGCCACCTAGGCGGACGCCGGAGGCCCGGCAACGCCCTTGCCTTCGGAGCCTTCACCCTTATGAGGGCGGGCACGGGCGGCAGGCGGAGGCGAACGATGAAGCTGATGGCGGGCAATTCGAACCTGCCTCTGGTCCGCGACATCGCGGCCTATCTCGAAATGCCGATCACCGACACCAGCGTCCGCCGCTTCGCCGACGAGGAGGTGTTCGTCGAGATCAACGAGAATGTCCGCGGCGAGGACGTGTTCGTGGTCCAGTCGACCTCCTATCCGGCCAATGACAATCTGATGGAGCTGCTGATCTGCATCGACGCGCTCCGCCGTGCCTCGGCGAAGCGGATCACGGCGGTCATCCCCTATTTCGGCTATGCCCGGCAGGACCGGAAGCCCGCGCCCCGCACGCCGATCTCGGCCAAGCTGGTCGCGAACCTGATCACCGTCGCCGGGGCCAACCGCGTCCTCTCGGTCGACCTCCATGCCGGCCAGATCCAGGGCTTCTTCGACATCCCTACCGACAATCTCTACGCCGCGCCGGTGATGTCGGAGGACATCAAGGCGCGCTTCTCGGGCCGGCCGCTCACCGTCGTCTCGCCCGACGTCGGCGGCGTCGTCCGCGCCCGGGCGCTGGCCAAGCGCCTCGACAACGCCCCCCTCGCCATCGTCGACAAAAGGCGCGAGAAGCCGGGCGAATCCGAAGTGATGAACATCATCGGCGATGTCGGCGGGCGCTTCTGCATCCTGATCGACGACATGGTCGATTCGGGCGGCACGCTCGCCAACGCCGCCGCCGCGCTGAAGGAAGGCGGCGCGGAGGGCGTCGTCGCTTATTGCACCCACGGCGTCCTCTCCGGCGGCGCGGTGGCGCGGGTCGACACATCGGCGCTCGAGGAATTGGTGATCACCGATTCGATTGAGCAGAGCGAGGCGGCGGCAACGACGCCGAAGGTGCGGCTGCTCACCATCGCGCCCCTGCTCGGCGAAGCGATCAAGCGGATCGCCGATGAGTCTTCCGTCTCCAGCCTGTTCGACTAGGCGGAAACCTCCGCCCAGGGATCGTAGCTGGTGAAGCTCCAGACATTCCCTTCCGGATCGCGCGCTTCGTAGGAGCGGCCGGGATAGCCCTGATTGTCGTAGGGCGGCTTGATGATGTCCGCGCCCTCGTCGCGGGCGCGGGCGAAATGGGCGTCGGGATCGGCGAGGATGACGCAGATCGTCATGGTGACGCCGCCCGCTTCCTTCGCGGTCTTCCAGCCGTAGAGCTGCCGGCCCTCGCCGGGCCGGGCGGAGCCGAGCATGATCATGCCGCTGCCGACGTTGAGCTGGGCGTGCACGATCAGCGAAGAATCCTGCGGGTCGGGATAGACGAGATGGGGCGTGAAGCCTAAGGAGCGGCCGAGGAAGTCGATCGCCGCCGGCGCATCGTCGTAGCGCAAAGCGGGGATCGGGGGGCGGTTCGATTGCATGTCGATTCCTTTCTCGAAAAGGCTCTACCTATCGCGCGTGGACCATCGCTTATTGTACGTTTGGGCCGCGCCTTGTCGCTCTAGCTTTCGACGAGGCCGCCCATGTTGGGGAGCGAGCGCGCGACGAATTCGCGCGGCGTGACGCCGGCGAAGTCGCGAAAGTCGCGCAGCATGTGCGACTGGTCGAAATAGCCGCTGTCGACGGCCAGCGCGGCCCAGCCGCCGCCGGCACCGCCCTGGATTCGTGCCACCAGCCGGCCGAAGCGCGCCAGCCGCCGGAACATGCGCGGGCCGACGCCCGTCTCTTCCCGGAAGCGCCGGCCGAGCCGCTTGCGGCTCCAGCCGAGATTGCGGGCGAGCTCGGCGATCGGGATCTCCGGCCCGCGGGTGAGGGCCGCCACGGCGTGGCTGATGGCGCGGTCGCTCGCGGGCGCCACGGCGAGCCTCCGGCGAAGATGGCGGTCGAGCGCGCGGGCGCGGCCGCCGGGTCCGTCCGCCTCGGTGAGCTCGGCGCCGAGCCGCCCTCCCCAATCGGGCGCGACGGCGTCGAGCGCCACTGCCCGATCGAGCAGCAGGTCGAGCGGCATTCCCAGCAGCCGTCGCATCGTCGCGAGCGGCATGTGGACATGGACGCCGGCCTGCGCTCCCGAGGAACGGGAGATCGCGGCGCGGACATGGGTGGCGGCGACGAAGGCCCTGCCGGCCCCGATCCCGATCGTCTCGCCGTCGCCGCCGACGATCTCGATCGGCGCGCCGAGATTGACGATCAGCACCGGCTCGATCCCGGGCAGCTCCCGCCGGGCGGTGAAGCCGCCGGTCACCTCCCAATAGTCGCTATAGGAGGAGATCGCCCCGGCCAGTGCGGCATCCGGCCTCAGCCGCGCCATTTCCCAGCGGTTGACGCCGTCGTCATGGGCATCGAGCCGGATCAGCCGAGGATCGTCGCCGACGTCTTCCATCGCCCCTCTTAGCGCGGCCGCGGCGAAGTCCCAAAAGGCGAAGGTGCGAAGGTCAGCAGATCTGCTCGACCTCGAGGCTGCCGCCGGGAAGCGGCTTCAACATTTCGCGCGCGGGAATGGCGGGATCGAGCCAGCGGGCCCAGTCTTGCGGCCCCAGCACGACGATCTGGCGGCTGTGATAGGGCGCGACATCCGGCCCCGGCTCGGTGGTCAGCATGGTGAAGGCCTCGCCCACCTGGGCATCCTTCCGCCACAGCCCGGCGATGCCGAATGCGGGCTCCCCCTTCAGCGTGAACAGCCATTTGTGCTTGCGCTTGCTCTTCGGGTCGCTGTGGGTGGTGAATTCGTAGAAACCGTCGGCGACGATCAGACATCGCCCGGCGCCGAACTCGCGCCCCTCCGACCGGAAATTATAGACTGGCTTGCCGCCTGGGCCGGGCCAGCTCCACCGGCGCTGGACGAGCTCGACCGCATTGCCCCCTTCCGCCGCGGCGCGAAGGATCGGCGCCCGATCGGTGATCCTGATATCGTCCCGCGGCTCAAGGTTGGGTCGCCCTTCTGGATAGACGATACGAAGGGTCGCCTGACCGATCAGAGCCTCGAGAGCCTCAAGTTCCCGCTGCTTGTTACGATAATCGTTGCACATGACGGTCGCCTAGCAGGCTTGCCAATAACGGCCGATGCGAAAGAATGGGGATGAGAATACGACGCGTGACGTCCATATTGTCAACATTAGCGCGAAATCGTATGGCCCCTTATGGCACAGATGAACATTTCGATCCCCGACAAGCTGAAGGGTTGGGCAGAATCGCGCGTCGCCGAAGGGCGTTACAGCAGCACCAGCGACTATGTCCGCGATCTCGTCCGGCGCGACCAGGAACGGGAAGAGAAGCTGCGCCGCCTGCAGGCCGCGATCGACGAGGGGCTTGCTTCGGGGATCAGCAGCCGCACGGTCGAGGAGATCATCGCCGACCGACGGAAGCGGGACGGCCTCGCTTGACCCCGGTCGAGCTCAGCCGTCAAGCCGATACCGATCTCGAAGATATACTCGACTACAGCATCGCCGCGCACGGGCGAGGAACCGCTGAAGCCTACCTGCGCGGGATCGACGCTGCATTCAGCCGGCTGTCCCAATATCCCGAGCTCGGTTCGCCGCGACCCGACCTCAAGGAAGGACTACGCAGCCTTCCTTACGGCGAGCACCGAATTTATTATCGCTACGACGGCATGGCGGTGCTTGTTGCCCGTGTCCTGCACAAGGCCACGGACACGGAGCGGCATCTGTAGCGGTTTGCCTCGGCCGCTGGCTCGCCCATGAGGTTCGGCCCCAGGGGGATCGCCCGCTTGAGCGCGGTCGGGTATGTTGAGGCATGATTCGGCCGCTTCTCTGCCTCGCGTCTCTCGTGCTCGCCGGTTGCGGGGGCGGGGCGCCCGCCGCCAATCAGGCCGCCACGGATGCGGCGCCCGGGCGTTCGTTCAACCCGCCGGTGCCGGCCCATCTTCCCAACATCGTCCGCGTCAGGATCGAGACCGATGCCGGCGCGATCATTGTCGCGCTCGACCACCGCCATGCGCCGATCACCACCACCAATTTCATCCGCTATGTCGACGACCATCGTTTCGACGGCACCAATTTCTACCGCGCGGCGCGCAACAAATGGGCGCCGAAGCAAGGCTTCATCCAGGGCGGTATCGCCCACAATGCCCGGCTGATGTTGCCGCCGATCCGGCTCGAGCCGACCAGCGAAACCGGCCTCCGCCACGGCGACGGCGCGATCTCCATGGCCCATTCGACCCCCGACACCGCGATGGGCGATTTCACCCTCGACGTCGGCGCGCAGCCGGGCCTGGACGCCCAGCCGGGCAAGGCGGACAAGGGCTATGCCGCCTTCGGCCGGGTGGTCGCGGGCATGGACGTGGTCCGGCGCATCCTCGCCGCGCCGACGGCGCCGACCAACCCCGAGCAGATCGCGAAGCCGGTGCGGATCCTGCGGGTGACGCGGGCGGACTGAAGCGGCCGGGAACAGGCGGACGCCGGCGCGTCTATTCAGGCTCCGCGTCGGGCCCGACATAGACGAAGGCGCGCGCCCCCGATTCGAGCGCCGCTTCGACGCGCGCATAAGCGTCGGTCTCGTAAAGATCGGTCGCCTCGATCTCGGCGGGTGTGAGGCGGAAGACGATGCCCGGAATCCGGTCGGCCGGGTCGCCGGTGCGGCGCGCGATCATATGGATTTCCCGGCCGCTCAGCGCGACCACGTCCGGCGAGGAGATGACGAGCGGTGCCAGCCGGTAGCCGCGAAGGACGTCCGCCCGCCCCTCGAGCAGCCGCCCGTAAGTGGCGCGCTGAACCTTGGGCAGCTGCAGCGTGCCGTAGGAGAAGAGGGCGATGCCGGGCCCTTCGCGCTCTGCCATGATCCTTTCCATAGCCGATCGCGGGCGATGAACCACCGCCCCTGAGCCGCGTTGTGGACGGGATTCCAATTCCGATCGGGAGCCGCTTCATGGCCGAGATGAGCCTCGCCGACATTGCCGAAAAGATGCGCGACATCGACTTCGCCATCCTCTCCACCCGGACCGAAGGCGGCGCAATCGCCGGCCGGCCGATGAGCAACAATCGCGAGGTGGAGTTCGACGGCGACGCCTATTTCTTCGCCTGCGACCACACCCGCACGATCGGCGACATCGAACGCGATCCCTGCGTCGGGCTTGGCTATCAGGGCAAATCCGGCGCGCTCGGCATGCGGCCCTTCTTCGTCACGGTCGAGGGCCGCGCCGCGCTGATCCGCGACAAGGCGCGCTTCGAGGAGCATTGGACGAGCGGCCTCGACCGCTGGTTCGAGCAGGGCGTCGACACACCCGGCCTCGTCCTCATCAAGGTCTCGGCCGAGCGCCTCCATTACTGGAACGGCATGGAGGAAGGCGAGCTCAGCCTCGGCCCGCGGACCGAGGCCGAGGCCGCGGTCTCCTGATCAGGCCGGCACCGCCATCTGGTGCGCGCGGTCCGAATAATAGAGCCCGCCGAGCACGAGCGCGACCAGCACGAGGGCCGGCACGTCGCCGAGCAAATGACCCTGGTGCATCGGGTTGCCGAAGGACTGCACCGCCATGATCGCCGCGTGGACGAGGCTCGACCAGATCGTGAAGAGGATCAGCGAGCGATTGGCGTGCGGATCGCGCGCGGCGAGGATCAGGAACACCCCCAGCGTCGCGTAGACGCCAACGATCATCATGAAATATTGCGAATCCTGCGGCGCGCCCGGATGCCAGGCCCAGCCCGACGGCCAGAATATCGCCAGCGGGTAGACGAGACAGAAGACCGCCCCGAACAGGACGAGCGCGATCTGCAGCAGCTTGTGTGGAGTCATGGCCGGTTTTTTCCTTACTGTGCGAAGCGGAGGACTAGGCGCGTGAGGCGGAATTCCAAAACGACGATCCAGTCATCGGTATTTCCGATCGGATTGGATGCGCAGCCTACCTTGGGCCTTGGGAAATGAGCCGATGCCGTTCTCGCGACGGCTAACAGGTATTTCTCCCCCGAATTCCCCCCTCTGGCATGTGTCGAAGGGAAGAAGGCTAGCTTGTTGCGGGAGCGTAAGCAAATCGCGGCTCAGGCGGCGAACTGCACGAGGTCCCACGAATTGGCTGCCCGGAATCAGCCGAGCAGGCTGCTGAGCAGATCGGGGTGGAAGCCCCAGCCGGCGAAGCCGCAAATCCCCATGAACAGGCCGAAGGCGCCGAACGCCCAGCCGCCGACCAGCAGCCAGAAGCTTTCGGTCAAGGCGGCGACGGCGGTGATCGAGATGGCGGTCGAGATCGCGGCCTCGCTCGCGTCGAACTGATCGTCGTGGATGTTGAGCGCATCATATTGCGCGGAATAGCCGCGCGCCTCGGCGGCGAGCTTCGGCGCTTCGCGTTGGTAGCGGGCGATGTTGGCGTCGAACGCCGCCAAAGCGGCGACGGCCTGCTGCGAGGGGTGCGCGCCGCTCAGGATCGCGATCTCGGTTCGCGCTCCCTCGGCGACATGGGTCTTGGTCCGCGTCGCCTGATATTCGCCCCAGCGGTCGAGCGCATTGGCCTGCGCCTGCGCCATCGTCTGGACGATATTGCCGTCCTTGATGTTGGAGACGCCCATGAACACCGACAGGATGACGACGGTGATCGCCACCAGCCGGTTGAGGCGCTTGTCCTTGGCCTCGGCGCTGACTTCGATTTCCATGGTCACTCCTTCCGCTTGCGGCGGCCCGCCGCATTGGCCTTCGCCGCCGACATTGCGCTCAATGAACGCGTTCCCAGGTGACGGTCCAGTCCTTGACGCCGGGGGGCAAAGGCGGCCCCGGGCGCAACACCAGATGGTCTCCGGACAGGGTGAAGAAGCGTTTGCGGTCGGTTCCCGTCCGGTTGGGCGACAGATCCAGCTCGACATGGTGGAGCACGAATCCTCCTGCCTCGTCGACGGTATAGGTTCCGCAATATGCGACCATGTTGTCGGGGATCGCGCGAGCTTCGGCGTCGGTGGGCCGGTCGGCGACGACCCATCGGGATCGCTCGCTATTGCCGAGCAACGCGCAAACCTGCCCGGTCGCGCTGTACATGATATAGCCGCCGGGATGGGCGCCGACATTCGGATCCGGCCGCTCGGTCCCATCCGCCATCCGCTGGGTGGCTGAAACCAGTCGCCAGGTGCCGACCAGCCGGGCCGCCGCGCTCTTCGCCGTCGAGGCCGAAGCCTGACCGGTGAACAGCAGCATCGCAATGGCCAGCATCCGTATCTTCATGTCGCCCCCTTGCCGTACGCCCGGCTTTGCCCGGCCCGCGCCTTCAGTGCGGATACTAGCCCGGCGGCTCGTGCCGGTCGAATGCTTCCAGTATCGGGCACGGCCCCTTCGCCCCGGAAGCACAGGTGACGCGCAGCCGCTCGAGCGCGATGCGCGAGGATTCGAGCTCCGCGATGCGGGCGTCGAGGGCGGCGAGGCGCTCGCCCGCCAGCGCGCGGACGCGGGCGCGGTCGTCGGTGCGGTCGAGCGCCAGCAGCTCGCCTATCTCCCCGAGCGTGAAGCCCGCCGCCTGGGCCCGGCGGATGAAGCGCAGGCGGCGCACATCCTCCTCGTCATAGCGGCGGACGCGGCCGCCATTCGCCGGCACCGGGAGCAGTCCCCGCCGCTGATAGTAGCGCACCGTCTCGACACCGACGCCGGCCGCCGCGCCGAGGCGGGCGATGGTGAGCGGGACCTTCTTCGGCGCCCCTGCCTTCGGCCCCTCTGGCTTCGGCGCCTCTGCGGCGGCTTCGTTCCGGGTACGACTTTTCATGCTTGACTCCGTACCACGGTACGGAGGGTAGAAGCCGATTCGCCACAAGGCAAGACGCCACAAGGCAAGACTGGGAGAACGACCATGACGAAGACCGAAAACGCCAAGCCCGCCTGCACCTGCAAGACCGGCGGCTGCCGCTGCAATCCCTGCACCTGCAAGAATTGCGGCTGCTGAACGGAACGGGCCGCGTCCGAGAGGGCGCGGCCCGGTTCCACAAGCGAGAACCCTGGAAACATTGGTATTCTGCCTCGGACTTTCGCCCATTTGACCGGGGAGACGAGTTCTATATGGTTGCAATCTACAGGGGAGCGGGACCGTGGCGAAAAAAAAGATTGCCACAAATATTAACGACCTCTCGCGCGAGGCCTACGAGGCGAAGACCTCTACTCTAGAAGCTCTTCGTGAAGAGGCTGTATTTATACTCAACGAGGCTGTAACTGCAAAATCTATTAAGATCCATGCTGTAGAGTCTCGAGTTAAAGAATATGAGTCATTCAGGCGCAAGGTGCAGGGAAAGGCTGGGGGTTCGGATTATGAGATCGACGACTTAGTAGGGGCACGGGTAGTGTGCCTGTTCAAGTCGGACTTGGATAGTATCGGGAAATTAATAGAGAAAGAATTTAAGATAGTTGCCACGGATGATAAGGTATCTGGCGCAGATGACAGCTTTGGTTATATGTCTGTACATTATATAGTGGTTATGAAATCTTCTTACACCGGCCCTAGATACAACAAGATCAAAGGCATGAAATTTGAGATTCAGGTAAGAACTCTTTGTATGCATGCATGGGCGGCTATCTCACATTATTTGGACTATAAGGCTGAATGGGATATTCCCACTCATTTGAGAAAGGGTCTCAATGCCCTGAGTGGCCTATTTTATGTTGCCGATGAGCAGTACGAACGCCTTTATGACGCGAGGCAAGCCTCAAGGGTTACTGCGGGAAGCTCCGTCGCACGCAGCGGGACCACTTCGACTCCTATCAATTTGGATACGGTCACCGCCTTTCTACAAAGGAAATTTCCGGATCGTGTGCAAGCGGCTAGCCCCTCAGTTTCGACGTTGGTTCGGGAATTAATCGAAAGTGATTATCGATCTATCGAGCAAGTAGAAGATGATATCGAATCTGCTCGGGATAAATTAAATGAAGACGAGGCCGGAACAAAAAAAGCCCAAAAGGTTACTCGGAAACTATTCTATAATTCTGCGGGGGTCGTGAGAGTTTCTTTAAAGCTTGTGAACCCGAAATTTGAGGAGGTCATGAAGCGCACTTTGGAGGCTACCAAAAAAACCCCTGCGGAGCCTTTCGTCGTGCCAGGTGCGCTCAAACCTTAGTCCAGAAGCGGCATGGCTACGGATCGCGCGCGAAGACCGCGAGGCCCAACAGACCTTCGTGGATATCTCAGCAGTTATTGCAACGCTGCGGCGCGCGTAGCCGCTCACAGCGTTCTGGGACACAATACCTAATTCGCGTCAGGTCACTCTTTCCGCTCAATAAACCTGCCCCGTCCGCTCCACCCGCTCGCCGACCTCGCTCTCGAGGCTTGGGTTCATCTCGTAGAGCGGGTTCAGGACCTCCAGCCCGATCTCGGCAACTGCCGCCGCGATGCCCTTGCGGAGGATTCGATATTCATCGGGCGAGCAGACCTTCTCCAGGAACGGCAGCAGGTTGGCGATCCGCATCCCTCTAGGTCTCGATGTCGACGAGCTTGGCGGCATCCCGCTCCATGCCTTCTATTCTGCGCCGGGCAGGTAGATTTCTCCGGCATTCTCCCGGAATTTGGCCCGCACATCGAGCAGAAGTGCGCCGTCTTCGCGCCTTCCGCGGGCAGGGTCTGGTCGTGATATTGTTCGGGGGTGTCAGGATCGAGCGACAGGTTGAACTGGTCGCGCCAGCGGAATTCTCGCTCGCCCCGCTTTAGCGGACGAACTCGTCCGCGCCCGCCCACGTCGACATCCAGAATTCCCCAGGCTCTTGATCGTCGGGAACATTCGTGACCAGATGCCAGAGGGTCCGGAGCTTCGGTGCGCTACTGTCGTCGATCAGCTGACCGGTCCAAGAGGTAATCGAACCGCTCTGCGTCCAGAGCACTGTCAGAGCGATCAAGTCACCCACTGTCACCCCGATGACCGCACCTTGCACGGAGCCGCCAGTTGCGCTCGCTGCAGAATTGTAAGTGCCCGTCACGTTCGACCCATTTACGCTGAGATCCATGAACGACGCCATCTGATTGCGCCAACGGCCACTGAAATCAGGCTGCGGAGCTGCCCCAGGAGTAAGTGCCGCGGTATGGAGCGCTTGTTCGTGCAGCATGATCTTACCCTAGTTTCCGCCTGGAGATCCCCAACTATCCGTTTAGCAGACCGCCGCCAAGCTATTCAGCGGCAGGAAGATAAATTTCCCCGCCCTTCTCGCGGAACTTCTCGCTCATCTCCGCCATGCCCCCCTCATTCCCGATCCGGCCGCTCCCGGTCGAGCCAATATTTGCTTGTCGCCTAGCACGCGGTCGAGGAGCGGCAGGTCAGCGAGCGCCTCGGCATGAGGCAGGCGCGCCAGCTTGTGGGATGCGTAATAGCCGTCGAATTCCACGTCGGTGGAGTCCACGGTCCAATAGGAACCGTCGAGACAGACGACGATATCCCCGACTTCGAAGCAATCGAGTGCCCGCGCCATGCCTTCTACCCACTCGGCAATCTCCTCCTCGGTTACGGTTTCAAGACCACGCATCGCGATCTCGCGTCGCGCCAGCTCAGCCAGCGGGATGTCCGTCTCCCGGACCTCGGCAAAGACGAACGATTTCCCGCACTGCGAACAGGGGATCATCCGGCCGCAGCCGCACCAGGGGCAGTCCAGCTGTGAACTGGAGGCCGCGGGAGCGTCTACGCAGGTGCAGAACGACAGGACGTCGTCATTCGCCTTGAAGAAGAATTTGTGTTTCTTCCGCAGGGCGAAGATGTTGGTCATTCGGCCGCGGGCAAGTAGATCTCGCCGCCCTTCTCCCGGAATTTCTCGCTCATCTCCGCCATGCCAGCTTCGACCTCGCGATTGTCGAGAGGTCCCCTCTCCCCGCTCGCCTGCGGCGAGTCGCCCTCTCCCGCAAGGGGAGAGGGGGTGGCGGCGAGGAAGGTTTCGGCGCTCGCATTCTGCTTCGCCGCGAAATCCCTCACCTCCTGGGTGATCTTCATGCTGCAGAACTTCGGCCCGCACATCGAGCAGAAATGGGCCGTCTTCGCGCCCTCCGCGGGCAGGGTCTGGTCGTGATATTGCTCCGCGGTGTCGGGATCGAGCGACAGGTTGAACTGGTCGCGCCAGCGGAATTCGAACCTCGCCCGTGACA
>JAQGLF010000108.1 GCA_028293025.1 Alphaproteobacteria bacterium | reverse complement strand
GTCGTGAATGTCGCGGCCGGCGCAGCAGGTCTTCGAGCGGCCGACCGCCTCGCCATGATCGTAGAGCTGGAGGGTGATCCCGATCACTTCCGCGCCGCTGCGCGCCGCCAGCGCGGCGACCACCGAGCTGTCGACGCCGCCGGACATGGCGACGACGATCCGCGCCTCCGCGGCGGGGCGGGCGAGCTGGAAATCGGCTTCGAACATCGCGGCGCCATAAGCGCTCCAGGGGAAAAAGCCCAGTCTTCGGGGGCTTTAACCGGCTCTTAGACCCTGTCCGCTAGAGGGGTGTCATGGACCTGGGTTTTTTCCGCCGCGCCGAAGCGCTGCTCGCCGGCCGTACGGCCGCGCTGGTGGACTTCGGCATGCTGGTCGCCTCGCTGCGGCTGCAGCAGGCGGCGAGCGCGGCTGCCCGGGCCCAGGCGATCGGCGAGGCCCTGCCCTGCCCCGAGGATCCGCTGGCCGAGCTGCTTTCTGGCGGCGCGGCCTGGCGGCAGGCGGCGGCGGCTTTGCGCGGCTCCTTCAACCCCGCACTGGCGCGGCAAGGAGCCGTCAACTGAAATGAAGGGACCGTTTACCTTGGCGTTTCAGCCTTCCTTCAAAGCCGCGTCGTACAGGAGCGGCGGGGAAGCGAGGACGATCGGGCATCATGGTGTTTGAGGTGGGAATGATCGAGAATCAAAAAATAAGGCCGGCACAGGTCATCGGGCCGCTGGGGGAGCCCCTGACTCTGGACAGCCTGCCGGCGCCCTCGACCTCGCGTTGGGTGGTGCGCCGCAAGGCTGAGGTGGTGGCCGCGGTGAATGGGGGCCTGCTTTCGGTCGACGAAGCGTGCGAGCGCTACGGCCTCAGCCTCGAGGAATTCGCCGGCTGGCAGCGCGCCGTCGACCGCTCCGGCATGCCGGGGCTGCGGGTGACCCGCATCCAGCATTACAAGTCGCTCTACGAGCGCCAGCAGAAATTCTGATCCGGCGGGCTTCGGCTCGCCATCAATGAAAGTCTCGGCTCCTGACGCGGATGGTCTCCGCGGGGTCCACATGAAAGGGCGCGCCGGTCTCACCGCGCGCCCTTTCTTTTTCGCGCGCATCGGTGCCGCCGTTGGTCGCGGCGTCGGCGGGGCCGAAAGAATGCGGGAACGGCCTCTGCCCGACCGTGTCGAGGAGGGCGGTATAATCTTCAAGCCGGTCGGCGACGACGTGGATCACCTCGCCTTCGCGCTGGAGCGTGCCTTTGACGCCGATCATCGACGCCGCCATCACGATCCGTCTTTGCGCTTCGAACCTGCGCTGCCAGAGGATCGCATTGGCGATCCCGGTCTCGTCCTCGATGGTGATGAAGGTGACATTGCCCTTGCCCGGCTTCTGCCGGATGAGGACGAGCCCCGCCACTTCGACCTTCGTGCCGTCCTTCAGCAGAGCGAGATCGGCGCAGCGGCGGATGCCGCGCCGGTCCAGCTCCGCGCGCAGGAAAGCAAGCGGGTGGCCGCGCAACGAGAGCTTCACCGCGCTGTAATCCTCGACCACCTCCCGGCCTCCGGTCATCGGCGCGAGCGCCACCGCCGGCTCGCGCGCGGTCTCGAGCAGGCCGGCCGCCGCGAACAAGGGCAGCGGGTGCTCGCGCAGCCCCCTCACCTGCCACAGCGCCTGCCGACGGCTGAGCCCGAGCGCGTGGAAGGCATCGGCATTGGCCAGCTTCTCGAGCGCCGCCCGCTTGACGCCGCTGCGCTGCCAGACGTCCTCGACCGAGCGGAAGGGACCGGCAGTTCGGGCTGAGATGATCGCTTCCGCCTCCTTCCGGTTCAGCCCCGCCGTCATCCGCAGGCCGAGGCGGAGGGGGAGCAATGGTGCAATTAAGCCCCTCCCCTCGATGGGGAGGGGTTGGGGAGGGGTGGGGTTCGACGTGGAGCGAGGCGGGTCTCCAACGCCACCCCCACCCAACCCTCCCCCATCGAGGGGGAGGGCTAATAGAGCAGGCTCCCCCTCCCTCTTCTCCTCCAGCGTGCAATCCCACTCGCTCGCATTGATGCAGACCGGGCGCACTTCGACGCCGTGCTTCTGGGCGTCCTGGACGAGCTGGGCGGGCTGGTAGAAGCCCATCGGCTGGGCGTTGAGCAGGGCCGCGCAGAAGATTTCGGGATGATGGCATTTCATCCAGGAGGAGGCGTAGGCGATCTTGGCGAAGCTGGCGGCATGGCTTTCGGGAAAGCCGTAGCTGCCGAAGCCCTCGATCTGCTTGAAGGTGCGCTCGGCGAATTCGGGCGTGTATTTGCGCTCGATCATGCCCTGGATCATCGGCTCGCGAAACTTGCTGACGCCGCCGGTCGACTTGAACGTCGCCATCGAGCGGCGCAGCGCATCGGCCTGGGCCGGCGTAAAGCCGGCGCCGACGATCGCGACGTTCATCGCCTGCTCCTGGAAGAGCGGCACGCCCAACGTCTTTTTCAGCACCTTTTTCAAGGCTTCGGACGGATATTCGACCGGCTCCTTCCCTTCCCGTCGGCGCAAATAGGGATGGACCATGTCGCCTTGGATCGGGCCGGGGCGAACGATCGCGACTTGGATGACGATGTCATAGAAATTCACCGGCTTAAGACGGGGCAGCATCGACATCTGCGCCCGGCTCTCGATCTGGAAGACGCCGATCGTATCGGCCTTCTGGATCATCGCGAACGTGTCCGCGTCATCGTCCTGGAACACTTGTGAATCGAGCTTCAGCCGCATCCCCTTATGCTGATCCAGCAGGTCAAAGGCGCGGCGCATGCAGCCGAGCATGCCGAGGCCGAGCACGTCGACCTTCATGAAGCGGAGCGTCTCGATATCGTCCTTCTCCCATTCGATGACGCGGCGGTCCTCCATCGCCGCCGGCTCGATCGGGACGAGGTCGTCGAGCCGGTCGCGGGTGAGGACGAAGCCGCCCGGATGCTGCGACAGGTGGCGCGGCGTGCCGATCAGCTGCTTCGCCAGTGCCAGCGTCAGCGACAGCCGGGGATCGGAGAGATCGAGGTTCAATTCCTCGACATGCCGCGCGGCGACCCCGTCGTTCGACCAGCCCCAGATCTGGCCCGCCAGCGCGCCGAGCGTGTCCTCGGAGAGGCCGAGCGCCTTGCCGACCTCGCGGATTGCACCGCGGGTGCGGTAGCGGCTGACCACCGCGGTCAGCGCCGCATGGCGGTGGCCATAGGTCTCGTAGATCCACTGGATCACATCCTCGCGCCGCTCATGCTCGAAATCG
>JAQGLF010000384.1 GCA_028293025.1 Alphaproteobacteria bacterium | reverse complement strand
GTCTCTTGATTCTTGCCGGCAAGGAGACGCGTTGGGCCTTCGTCGCATGTCCATTTGCCCTCGGCGTCCTTGATGAACTTGATGCCTTCAGGGGTGGTGACGAGCTTGATGGTTTGGCCGTCGATCTCACCCGTGCCTCGCTTGTTGCGGAGCGGCTCCGGGAGAGGGGTGACGGTGAATTGGCGGACATTCTTGGTCTTGACCTTCAGCGAACCGTCGGCCGCCGCTTCCGCGTCCACGTCGGCGCGTTCCCATTGATGCTCAAGCGCCTGCACCGTCACCCAATCCTGCTTTGGATAAATCAGCGAGTATGTAGTGAGGTGCACCTTCTTCGGCGACGCCTCGTGTTTCTCCAACGCCGCGCCGATCAGCTTTTCGATCTCCGGTTTGGCTTCCGCGAGAACCTTGTGCGGGGTCTTCGGGGCGATGACGTGATAAAGCAGCAGGTCCGGCGCGGTGCCAGTGACGCGCGCCTCCTCGGCCTTCGGCGAGCCGTCTCCCTCGGCGACTTTCCCCAACTCCGCGGCGGGCGGGTGCGCGTTGCCAGCTTCCTGCCGGGCGTAGCGGATCATGATGTCGGCCGCCTGTTTCTGCCCGTCGATCTCGCCCGAGTAAGCCACGGTCGTGGTATTGGCCAGATTGCTGACGTAACCGGTCGAATCATACCAGCGCCAGAGAGTTTGTTCCCAGACCGGCGGCATTTTTTCCGGCGTGTTTAAGTGCAGGAATTCTTTGCTCTCGCCAAACCCCGCGCCCGGCTGCACAGCGGCCCACATGCCGGCGTAATGCGTTCCAAACTGCCACGCGCTTGCGCCGCCCATCGAAAAGCCGCGCACCACGAGCCGGTTTTCATTAATGGGATAATGTTTGCGCGCATTGGCGAGCGCTTCAAAAAGATCGACTTCGCCCGCAAACTTATTGGCGCAGCAAAAGCGTCCATAGAGATGGAGCACAAACGCGCCTTCGGGGACAAACTCCCCTTTGTTCTTCATCCGATCGTCGACAAACGAGAGTTCGCTCAGGTTCTCGCCCCGGCCATGCATCCAGAAGTCGAGCCGGCGCGGGGTTTTGTCACCCGCTTTCCAAGCCTCCGGCACGACGACTCCGTAAGGCTGAACCGAGCCGTCGATTTTTGAAATATACCCGCGCACCACCAGCCCCGCGGCGGTTTCCCACGACGGCTTGCCTTCGCTCAATTCTTTGGCGCGCTGCATTCCAAGAGCCAACTGCGCCTTGGCCGCCGCGATCTGTTTGGGATTAAAAAACTCGTCATACCGCAGCGCCCAATCGACCGCTTTATGGAAAATCTGCACATCGGGCAGAAGCGCGAGCTGATCTCCCTTGAGCGTCCCTTTCAGCGAGTCGATTTCTTTCCCCAGCGCCGCCACCCCCGCAGTGAGCTCCGCGCGGTCGGCATCGGGCACGGCGATCCCGGCTGGCGGGATCGGCTTTGAAACCGGGTAAATGGCAAAAGCGGGAACCGACGAGATTGCCGCGGCCAGAATAAACGGCCGCGTTAAACGGGAGAGCTGGGGGAACAGGGGAAGGGAGAACATAAGTTTGGGAGGACGGGAAAAGGGTTATCAACGCAGACCTGCGCCACGGAGCATTTCTTTGGGAAATTGCGCGGATTGGGAAACCATGAAAGCCATCCGCCACTTTTAACGGTGGACGGCATTGCCGGCAGAAAGAGCCCGAGCGCCAGATTGACGCTCAGCAACGCTGGTTCAGATTGAGGCATGGCACCGGGGTTCATGTTCGCCACTGGGATTGAGAATAGCAGCCCGACCATTCGCAACGGGCGCGAGCGGGTCGATGAAATGGAAAAATGCGGCCACTACAAGAATTGGGCGCTGGATCTCGATTTGGTGGAAGAACTCGGCACGTGCTTTCTTCGTTACGGCATCCCGTTGCATCAGGTCTTTCTCGGGCCAGGCAAATTCGACTGGGAGTTTTCTGATCTGGTCTACAACGATATCCGCAGGCGTGGTATTTATCCGTTAGCCGATCTTTGCCACTTCGGGGTGCCGGACTGGCTGGGCGACTTTCAAAATCCGGATTTCCCGGAGTTATTTGGCGCTTATGCTGAAGCGTTTGCCAGGCGTTATCCGTGGATACAACTCTACACTCCGGTGAATGAGATGTTCATCTGCGCGGTCTTCTCGGCTTCATACGGATGGTGGAATGAACAGATGCGCACCGATCGGGCGTTTGTGACGGCCTTAAAGCACCTGGTCAAAGCCAATGTCTTGGCGATGGCTGCCATACTCAAGGTGCGGCCCGACGCCTTGTTTATCCAAAGCGAATCCTCGGAATACTTTCACGCGGAGAGCCCGGAGATGATCAAGCGGGCGGAAATTCTGAACGCAAAACGCTTTCTTTCCCTGGACCTCAATTACGGGCGCCGGGTGGATTCGGAAATGTATGAGTTCCTATTGGATAACGGCATGAGCCGCCAGGAATACCATTTTTTCCACCGGCACAACCTCAAGCATCATTGCATTATGGGAAACGACTGCTACGTGACCAACGAGCACCGGGTTGCGGTGGATGGCATGGTGCACGGGGCAGGGGAAGTCTTTGGTTACGGCGAGATTACCCGCCAGTATTACGAGCGATATCTCCTGCCCGTAACGCACACCGAAACCACCCTTAACGAGGGGCCCGCCGGATCGGAGCCGGTCTACTGGCTTTGGAAGGAATGGGCAAACGTCCTGCGGTTGCTCAACATCGGCATCCCCGTTGTCGGGTTCACCTGGTATTCGTTAACCGATCAGGTGGACTGGGATACTGCCTTGCGCGAGAACCGGAGGCAGATCAATCCGCTTGGTCTTTACGATTTGAACCGGCAGGCAAGGGCGGCAGGCGTGGCTTACAAAAAGCTTACTCGCGATTAGCGCGACGTTTTGCCCGCGAAAAATGTTTGTCTGCGGATACCCTTGGATGTGAATGCCCGCTGAGGAAGCGGCCCCCAAGACATTCAACAGCATCGCTCAAGTGGCTTGGGCGTCCAGCCCATGGTAGCAAAGGGTTCTTCGGGCGGGACGCCTGGGCTGCGGCCGATTAGCGCCACTGGCTACTTCGGAGTGGCTTCAGCCTTTTTCTTGGCATCCTCAACTAGGAGCGTGAGGGTGGCTGCATTTTTGAAGCCGTTATAACTGGCCAGCGCCTTGCCACGGGAATCCGTGATCACAACAAATGGCAGTGTGTCTCCAAATTTTTCTTTCTTGAATTTCTTCTCGAACTCCGCCCGCGCGCGCTGATCATCCACGTTAATGTCTGCAATCACGAATGTATCAGCGGTCACCGGGATTTTGCCTTCATTGATAAGCTTGCGGGTAGCTTGACAATTGCCGCATGCTACACGTCCAAGCAGGATAAAGCCGAGCTTCTTTTCTTTGCCGGCTTGGGAAACGGCCTTGCTTACGTCGGTCGCCCATTTGGGCGCATCAGCGATTGCGGAGCCAACGAGGAGAAAGCCGAGACAAAAGGCTGTCAGTATTTTCATAAGGTCCCGATGCTGCTTTTGCGCCGTAACGGCGTCAAGGAGTGTTTTTTAGTTTGTTGCGCACTGATATTCCAAAAAGTTGCAACCTGCACGCTGGCTAGGCAGTCATAGCTGCCAAACTTCTGACAGCTATGATTCTATTCGGCAAGACCGCGTCCGGGGAGTATTCGAATGGTGAACCCTCGCATAAATTGCAAAAGCTTCGACGCGCACCCAGCCCGCTTGGGCGGCTGCAAAACTCATGAGGCGCCACTTTTGTGGCTGGACTGCTCGCGGGCCCGCGCCCGGCGGTCCCTTCGGCTGAGACGCGGACCAATAGCGCTGCCCGCTTTTTAATTCGGTGGCGGCCGCGCTGCTCTTGCGGGAGTTGAGGGCAAAACGCCAGCCGGTCTGGCCCGCCGGATTCTCGGGTGGTGGCCGGAAAATATACGTATAGCACCCGCATTGTCAGGCGTCGGCAGGACGCCGCCGCACGCCGATATCCCGACGGCAAACGGTCAAAGATTGCCGTTTCACGTTCTTAGAAAATGATTTTCCGTGGATCGCCAGCCATTTTCTCTTAACGGAAAGCCGGTTTCCCTGAACGTGAAGCGGCTTCATTTCAAAGGCGCGCCTTTTTCCTTTGGTGCCGGGCGGTTTTCCTGGAACAGAAAGCGGGTAAACGTGAACGTCGGGCGGCTTTCTTTCAATGGGCAGCCGTTTCCCACCAAGCCGCGGCAGCATCCTATAGGCGCGCGGCTCCTTCTTTTGGGCACACATCTGCAAGGGCGCGTCAGGCTGGGATCGAAGTGAGCTAAAAATCCAGGACCACTCAAATAAAGGAATAAGCGACAATGAAATCAGTGATCAGGAAACGATACACTCCAGAATTTAAAGCCCCGGCCGTCAGTCTTGCAGGCTTGCGGAAGCCGGCGTTTCATCGGCGCTAGCCTTGCAGAGCGACCTGCCGCGTTCTATCCGCGCCGGCCTGGCGGACGGGGACGCGCGAGCTTTTTCTCGGTCTTCACCGCCGCAAACTTTGAGTCGTCTCCCCTGTGGATGGCGATGAAGCCGCTGAGTTGATCACCATCCATGACCGCCCAGCCGCGGCCTGAGACGGGGTCCATTTCGTCGCTTCCTTCCCAGGACCATTCCACGCCTGCTTTTCCATCTCTAGTGCCAAACCGGCAATCGATCTCGCCGCTCACACTGCTGAACTGGAAGCGTCCGCTCCCATCAGAGCCGAATTCGATGAAGCCTTCCGCCTCGGAATCGACAAAATCCTGGTCCCACATCTCCATCGAGGTGATGCGCCAGCGCCCGGCAAAAACGGAGGGAGTTTTTGCCATCGCTTACTTTCCCTGCTGCCGGTCTGCGGGAATGTATGGGATGAGGCCTTTGTTGAAGGCGACTTCCTGGAGATCTCGGGGACCGTCGCGCACGTCCATCATCAAGCCGTTGACTTTGAGCATCCAGATCAGCGGGTTGCTCTCCATCATGCTGGGCAGGGTCCAGTCGTGATGAAATTGCCGCAACCCCAGCATTTTTTTAATTTCGGCCATCCTTGCCGCGGCGCTGCTTTGGCTCGTTCCCAGAAGGCGGTCAATGTCGGCGGTGCGCATGTAAGGATCGAGGCTCTTGTCGTGGAGAAAATTGACCATGCCCACGGCGCGCACGATTCCGCTGGCCCAGGAGTTCGGACTGCCTTTAAGCAATGGCGATGGACGTTTGCGGCTGAGCTTTTCGGCCATCCGCCGGCAAAGCATGGCGTATTCTTCATTGAGGTGCTCATTGCAGAACTGGTCGATGAGGCCAAGGACGACCTGAAGCACATTATCCTGGCCTCCTTTTACCGATGGCTTTTGCGGCGGCCTGGCTTTTGGCAGTTTTAAAGGCTTAGGTTCGTTTGGCATAGGCAGTGTGGTGACGATTCCATGGCGCGCTTTGGCTTCTTTATAGCTTTCGTTCAAGGAACGGAGGATGCCGGGACCGAACAAAACGTTGAAGCGATGCAGCAGCACGTCGTAGATGATCCTCCCTTTGAAGGGGAGCAGCACCGTCTCCACCATGACTGGAAGCTCCGACCGGGTTACTTCCTCGAAAGGCTCCGAGAGCGCCACCACCCCGTAAGCGATGGCTGGGTCTGTGTTCGAAAGGAAGACCGTGTATTTAGCCATGTTACGAAAGATGACGTAGCGCTCTTTTACCTGAAAGCGCCAGGCGCGCACGATTTCGAGATCC